>DATEOM010000309.1:0-3257 GCA_035274105.1 Microbacterium sp. | reverse complement strand
CGCCGCGCCGGTCGCCGCGCCCGGTGACTGGCGCGAGCGGCTCACCTGGCAGGACGGCCGCCTCGCTCTCACCGAGCCCGCGATGATCGACGTCGGCGCGCTCGGCAAGGGCCGCCTGGTCGACCTCGTGCTCGGCATCCTGTCGCGCACGGACTCCGCAGACCTCACCGTCGACGCCGGCGGCGACCTCGCCGTACGGGGGCGTCCGCAGCGCATCGGGCTGGAGCATCCGTTCGATCCGCGCCGCGCGATCGGCGTCTGGGAGGTGACGGATGCTGCGCTCTGCGCGTCTGCGATCAACCGGCGCTCGTGGCCGTCGGCGACGGGCACGACGCTGCATCACGTGCTCGACGCGCGCACCGGGCAGCCGGTCAGGGCGATCGCGGCGACGTGGGCGATGGCGTCCGACGCCATGACGGCCGATGCGATCGCAACCGCCCTGTTCTTCGACGGGGGGCCGCGCCTCGCGCACGAATGGGGCGTGGAGTGGGTGCGCATGACCACCGACGGCCGCGTCGGGTGGTCGCCCGGCTGCCGCGCCGAACTGTTCGTGCGAACGGGTGCCGGGCCCGGGACCGCGGCAGTTTCGCGACCGAATAGCCTAGAACGGTGACCGAGCCCCTCCCCGGACACGTCGTCGCCGTCTCCCGCGACGACGCGCATCGATTCAGCAAGCCGACGCGCGAGAGCATCACCCTGATCGCCGGGATCGGCGTGGAGGGCGACGCCCACGCCGGCACCACCGTGCAGCACCTCTCGCGCATCAAGCGGGACCCGACGACGCCGAACCTCCGGCAGGTGCACCTCATCCACGCCGAGCTGTTCGCCGACATGGCCGCACGCGGGCACGAGGTGACGCCCGGCGCTCTCGGCGAGAACATCACGACGGCCGGGATCGACCTGCTCGGCCTGGCGCGCGGCACCAGGCTCGAGCTCGGTGACGACGCGGTGATCGAGATCACCGGGCTCCGCAATCCCTGCGCGCAGATCAACGGACTCTCGGAAGGGCTCATGAAAGAACTGGTCTCCGTCGACGACAGCGGCGCCACGGTGCGCCTGGCGGGCGTCATGTCGGTCGTGCTCGAGGGCGGGATCGTGCGCCCGGGCGACAGCATCCGTGTCCTGCCGCCTGCGGGTCGTTTCGAGCCCCTTCAGCCGGTGTGACCCGATGACCGGCCTCACCGCTCTCTGGAACCGCGTCTTCGCGGTGCTCGGCCGTGTGTCGATGTACCGCCTCGTCTACCTCGCGCTCGCGGCCCTCGCCGTCGTGGCGCTGCTGCTGTCGTTCTTCGGCCTCGTCGGGCCCGACCCCCTGCAGCTGATCGCGACGCTCGTCGTGCTCTCGGCGGTGTGCGTGGGGGTGGATGCTGCGGCCCAGCGCGTGCTGAACCTCCCGTGGCGCCTCGAATCGTCGCTCATCACCGCGCACATCCTGCTGTTCGTGCTGCGCCCGACGTATGAGCTCGTGGGGCTCCTCGGCATCGCGATCGCCGCCGCCGTGGCCTCGCTGTCGAAGTACGTGCTTGCCTGGCGCGGCCGTCACATCTTCAACCCCGCGGCGGTCGGCGCGACGGTCCTGACGCTGCTGAGCCTCGCGTGGCCCGACCTGGGCGCGTCGGCGTGGTGGGTGGGCACGCCCGCGCTCGCCGCGCCGGTGATCCTGCTGGGCCTCGCCGTGCTCGTGCGCACCGAGAAGGTGCGCGTGATCCTCGTGTTCCTCGTGGTCGCCGTGGCGGTCGCGGTCATCCGCACCTCGGTGCAGTATCAGGCCGCGGGCCTCGACGTCGAGGCGCTCGACCTCCTGTGGCCCGTGCTGTGGTCGTCGCCGTTCCTGTTCCTCGGCGCGTTCATGCTCTCCGAGCCGCTGACGCTTCCGCCCCGCCGCTGGCAGCAGTTCGTGGTCGCCGGCGTCGTGGGCGTGCTCGCGGGATGGCCGATCGCGATCGGCGACATCACCCTCGGCCAGGAGCGCGCGCTCCTCGTCGGCAACCTCGTCGCCTTCGCGTTCGCGGTGCGCACCGCGGTGCGGCTGACGCTCGTCGCGCGCTCCGAGCCGACCCCGACCGTGCAGGAGCTCACCTTCCGCGTGCACGACCGGCTCGCGTTCCTGCCGGGGCAGTACCTCGAGCTCGAGGTGCCGCACCGGCACCCCGATGCGCGCGGCACGCGCCGCGAGTTCAGCATCGCGTCGGCGCCCGCCGACCTGCCGTTCGTGAAGGTGGCCTTCAAGGAGGGCAAGACCCCCCAGGCGCTGAGCTCGTACAAGAAGGCGCTCGCACTGGTGGAGCCCGGCGACGAGCTCGCCATCACCGGCGTATGGGGCGACTTCCTCCTGCCCAAGCGCGACGCGGCACCCATCCTCATGGTCGCCGCGGGCATCGGCGTGACGCCGTTCGTGTCGCAGCTCGGCCAGGCGCGCGCGAAGGGCCTCGACCGGGACGTGGTCCTGGTCTACGTGGCGTCGGATTCGTCGGAGCTGGCGTACCGCGACGAGATCGAGGCATCCGGAGCCCGCGTCGTCGTGTTCACACGCGACCGCCCCGCCGACCTGCCCGCCCACTGGGTGTGGGCGCAGGGCGTGCGACTCGATGCCGAGGGGCTCGTGCGCGTGGTCCCCGACATCGCCTCGCGCCACGCGTACATCTCGGGCCCGGCGGGCCTGATCGCCGAGCTCACCCCCGCGCTCGAGAGGGCCCGCTCCATCACGACCGACGCCTTCAGCGGCTACTGACCCCGCGCCCCGGTCAGGCGGGGTCGGCGGGCCGAGCCGGCAGGCGCACCTCGAAGGTGGTGTCACCGGGCGCGCTTTCGACACGGATGCTGCCGCCGTGGGCATCCACGATGGCCCGGGCGATCGAGAGGCCGAGGCCGGTGCCGCCGGTCTGGCGCGCGCGCGAGCGGTCGGCGCGGGAGAAGCGCTCGAACAGCTCGTCTTTGATGGACGGATCGATGCCGGGGCCGTCATCGTGCACGCGGAGGACCGCGTCGCGGCCGTTGCGCGAGACGCTCACCGTGACCGTGGTACCGGCCGGCGTGTGCGTGCGGGCGTTGGCGAGCAGGTTCGCGGCGACCTGGTGCAGGCGCCCGCTGTCGCCGGCGATGAGCACCGGCTCGTCGCCCACCTCGAGCACCCACTCATGATCGGGGCCGGTCGGAGTGACATCGCCGACGGCGTCGATCGCGAGGCGCGTGAGATCCACCGTGCCGTAGACGAGCTCCTGGCCCTCGTCGAGCCGTGCGAGCAGCAGCAGATCCTC
>DATEOM010000308.1:0-6270 GCA_035274105.1 Microbacterium sp. | reverse complement strand
AGGTCCTCGACCTCCGCGTCTGCGGCGGGGGAGTCGTCCGCGTCTTCGGGCAGGACGGACTCGGCCGTTTCGGCATCCGCCGGGGCCTCAGCATCCGTCTCGTCCACGGCATCCGCTGCCGACGCGTCCGCCGATGCGGACTGCTCGTCCTCGACGGCCTGCTCGGCGTCGTCCCCGGACGCCTCTCCGGCCTGCGACTGGGTCGCCAGATTCGTCACGCCACACCCCCGACTGTGATCCACGCTTCCCCCCATGGTAGGCGACGTGCCGGGGTGCTGAGGTCACGTCATGGTCACGTACGAACCGCCGGTCACGCCCGGAAACGGGCGTTCGGCTCCGTAACGATCGGAACACGGCGTGTCACAGTTTTGTAAAGCATCCGCTCAAATCGGGCTCGAAGACTTGCGGAAACTTAGTTCGTAAGGTCTACTAACAAACATGCCCCACACGGAAGCGCGGCGCGGCCCTTCTCTCATCGACGCGCCGCAGACCCCCACCGCGAATGCCCGCGCATTCGCGCCTGGACGCACGCTCCGCCAGGGCGCCAAGGTGCTGCCCGAGCATGCACGCGGCCACAACCGCTCGCTCGTGCTGCAGACCCTGTTCCACCAGGGCGCCATGAGCCGCGCCGACCTGTCCCGCGAGACGGGGCTCACCCGCGTCACGATCTCCGACCTCGTCGCCGAGCTCATCGCCGACGGGTTCGTCGCCGAGATGGGCGTGCGCGAGGCATCGGGGCCCGGCAAGCCGGCCATCCTCGTCGACCTCGACCACGCCGGTCACCGCATCATCGGGCTCGACCTCTCGGGCAGCGACACCTTCATCGGCGCCGTCCTCACCCTCGACGGCGGCATCGTCGCACGTCGCGAGGTCGCGGTGCCCGACGCCGACGCCCTCGTCGACACCGTCGTGGAGCTCGCCCGCACCCTCGTCGCGGACTCCCACGCGCCCGTGCTCGGCATCGGCGTCGGCACGCCCGGTGTCGTCGACGATCGCGGCGTCATCCTCACGGCCCCGAACTTCGGCTGGGCCGGGTTCGACCTCGAAGGTGCGCTGCGCGGCGCGCTCGGCGTTCCGGTGCTGGTGGCGAACGACGCCAACGCCGCGGTGCTCGCCGAGTACACGTTCGGCGGTGCCCCCGACGACGTGCTCCTCGTCAAGGTCGGCCGAGGCGTCGGCTCGGGCCTGCTGCTCGCCGGCCAGCCCATGCGCGGCAGCCGCTTCGCCGCGGGTGAGATCGGCCACGTCACCGTCGGCACCGACGGCGGTCCCCCGTGCGCGTGCGGCAAGGTGGGATGCCTCGAAGCCTGGCTCTCGGTTCCCTCGCTGACCTCGCGCCTGAGCGCGGCTGCCGATCCCGCCGCCCACGAGGGCATCCTCCGCGACGCGGGGGAGCGGCTCGGGATCGCGCTCGCCCCCGTGGTCGGCGCCCTCGACGTGTCGGAGATCGTCATCTCCGGCCCTCCTGAACTTCTCGGCGGCTCCCTCGCGGAGCAGACCGTCGAGACACTCCGCGCGCGCACGCTCGCGCCGTCCGTCGACGAAGGCGTGCGGGTGCGGATGACGGAGCAAGGCCAGGACATCGTCCTGCGCGGCGCGGCCGTCATGGTCCTGTCTGGACAACTCGGGGTGTCCTGACACAGCGCGAGCTCCCCGGCGGATCCCCCCGGATCCTGAAACACCACGGATGGCTCCTCGCGGGCCTCCGACCCCCCGGATGTGCCACCCGGCCCACCCGACTACCAAGAGAACACACGAAGGAACACACCATGAAGAAGACGCTTGGAGCTGTGGCGCTCATCGGCGCCTCGGCGCTGGTGCTCGCCGGCTGCGCCGGCGGCGGCACGTCCGGTGGATCCGACGACGCCTCGGGTTTCGACCCGGAAGGCGCGAAGGACCAGGACATCACGTTCTGGGTCATGGGCGGCGACACGCCGGACGAGCTGCGTGAATACCTGAAGGACGAGTACAACGCGGCGACCGGCGGCACCCTCACCATCGAGGAGCAGTCGTGGGGCGATGCGCTGACGAAGCTCGCCAACCAGCTCCCCGACGCGAACAACACCCCCGACGTCACCGAGATCGGCAACACCTGGTCGCCGACGTTCACGACCTCGGGCGCGTTCAGCGACCTCAGCGGCGTCTACGAGGATCTGGGCGGCGAGGACCTGCTCCAGTCCTTCGTCGACGTGGGCACGGTCGACGGCGCACAGTACGCGCTGCCGTACTACTTCGGCTCGCGTTACATCACGTATCGCAAGGACATCTGGGAGGCCGCGGGTCTCGACGTGCCGACGACGCTCGAGCAGTTCAACGAGGACGTCAAGACGCTGCGCACCGACGCGCAGTCGGGCTTCTACATCGGCGGCGAGGACTGGCGCAACGGCATCTCGTGGATCTTCGCGAACGGCGGTGAGCTCGCGGAGAAGGACGGCGACACCTGGGTCTCGACGCTCAGCGACGAGAAGACCGTCGCGGGTCTCGAGCAGTTCCAGGACCTGTTCGAGAACGCCTCGAACGCTCCGGCCACCGAGGACGACAGCACCCCGTGGGTCAACATCAACAACGACAAGAACGGCAACCCGCCGACGGCCGCCACGATCATCGCACCCGGTTGGGCGCACTGGTCGATCGGCGACTTCGTCGAGGAGAAGACCGCTGAGGACGGCACCGTGACCGAGGTCCGCGAGTGGAACGACGACACGTTCGGCGTCTTCCCGCTTCCCGGCATGACCGAGGGCGAGGCCGCTCCGGTCTTCGCGGGCGGCTCGAACATCGGCATCTCGGCCAAGAGCGAGAACCAGGCTGGCGCCAAGGAGCTGCTGCGCATCATCTTCTCCGACGAGTACCAGCAGATGCTCGGCCAGAACGGCCTCGGCCCGGCGAACACCACGCTCGTCGACTCGCTGGGCGACGACATCTTCGCCGCGGCGCTCATCGAGTCCGCACTGAACTCGAAGCTCACCCCGGCGGCGCCGGGCTGGGCAGCGGTCGAGGGCCAGAAGATCCTCGAGGAGTTCTTCGGCAAGGTGGCGGCGGGTGGCGACATCCCCGCGCTCGCGGCCGAGTACGACGAGAAGATCGACGCCATCATCAACGGCTGAGACCTTCAGCAATTCCCGGGGTCGCGGACGCGCGTCCGCGACCCCGGGAATTGCTGAAGGTCTCAGCCGTTGATGATGGCGTCGATCTTCTCGTCGTACTCGGCCGCGAGCGCGGGGATGTCGCCACCCGCCGCCACCTTGCCGAAGAACTCCTCGAGGATCTTCTGGCCCTCGACCGCTGCCCAGCCCGGCGCCGCCGGGGTGAGCTTCGAGTTCAGTGCGGACTCGATGAGCGCCGCGGCGAAGATGTCGTCGCCCAGCGAGTCGACGAGCGTGGTGTTCGCCGGGCCGAGGCCGTTCTGGCCGAGCATCTGCTGGTACTCGTCGGAGAAGATGATGCGCAGCAGCTCCTTGGCGCCAGCCTGGTTCTCGCTCTTGGCCGAGATGCCGATGTTCGAGCCGCCCGCGAAGACCGGAGCGGCCTCGCCCTCGGTCATGCCGGGAAGCGGGAAGACGCCGAACGTGTCGTCGTTCCACTCGCGGACCTCGGTCACGGTGCCGTCCTCAGCGGTCTTCTCCTCGACGAAGTCGCCGATCGACCAGTGCGCCCAACCGGGTGCGATGATCGTGGCGGCCGTCGGCGGGTTGCCGTTCTTGTCGTTGTTGATGTTGACCCACGGGGTGCTGTCGTCCTCGGTGGCCGGAGCGTTCGAGGCGTTCTCGAACAGGTCCTGGAACTGCTCGAGACCCGCGACGGTCTTCTCGTCGCTGAGCGTCGAGACCCAGGTGTCGCCGTCCTTCTCCGCGAGCTCACCGCCGTTCGCGAAGATCCACGAGATGCCGTTGCGCCAGTCCTCGCCGCCGATGTAGAAGCCCGACTGCGCGTCGGTGCGCAGCGTCTTGACGTCCTCGTTGAACTGCTCGAGCGTCGTCGGCACGTCGAGACCCGCGGCCTCCCAGATGTCCTTGCGATACGTGATGTAACGCGAGCCGAAGTAGTACGGCAGCGCGTACTGTGCGCCGTCGACCGTGCCCACGTCGACGAAGGACTGGAGCAGGTCCTCGCCGCCCAGATCCTCGTAGACGCCGCTGAGGTCGCTGAACGCGCCCGAGGTCGTGAACGTCGGCGACCAGGTGTTGCCGATCTCGGTGACGTCGGGGGTGTTGTTCGCGTCGGGGAGCTGGTTGGCGAGCTTCGTCAGCGCATCGCCCCACGACTGCTCCTCGATGGTGAGGGTGCCGCCGGTCGCCGCGTTGTACTCGTCCTTCAGGTATTCACGCAGCTCGTCCGGCGTGTCGCCGCCCATGACCCAGAACGTGATGTCCTGGTCCTTCGCGCCTTCCGGGTCGAAACCCGAGGCGTCGTCGGATCCACCGGACGTGCCGCCGCCGGCGCAGCCGGCGAGCACCAGCGCCGAGGCGCCGATGAGCGCCACAGCTCCAAGCGTCTTCTTCATGGTGTGTTCCTTCGTGTGTTCTCTTGGTAGTCGGGTGGGCCGGGTGGCACATCCGGGGGGTCGGAGGCCCGCGAGGAGCCATCCGTGGTGTTTCAGGATCCGGGGGGATCCGCCGGGGAGCTCGCGCTGTGTCAGGACACCCCGAGTTGTCCAGACAGGACCATGACGGCCGCGCCGCGCAGGACGATGTCCTGGCCTTGCTCCGTCATCCGCACCCGCACGCCTTCGTCGACGGACGGCGCGAGCGTGCGCGCGCGGAGTGTCTCGACGGTCTGCTCCGCGAGGGAGCCGCCGAGAAGTTCAGGAGGGCCGGAGATGACGATCTCCGACACGTCGAGGGCGCCGACCACGGGGGCGAGCGCGATCCCGAGCCGCTCCCCCGCGTCGCGGAGGATGCCCTCGTGGGCGGCGGGATCGGCAGCCGCGCTCAGGCGCGAGGTCAGCGAGGGAACCGAGAGCCAGGCTTCGAGGCATCCCACCTTGCCGCACGCGCACGGGGGACCGCCGTCGGTGCCGACGGTGACGTGGCCGATCTCACCCGCGGCGAAGCGGCTGCCGCGCATGGGCTGGCCGGCGAGCAGCAGGCCCGAGCCGACGCCTCGGCCGACCTTGACGAGGAGCACGTCGTCGGGGGCACCGCCGAACGTGTACTCGGCGAGCACCGCGGCGTTGGCGTCGTTCGCCACCAGCACCGGAACGCCGAGCGCGCCGCGCAGCGCACCTTCGAGGTCGAACCCGGCCCAGCCGAAGTTCGGGGCCGTGAGGATGACGCCGCGATCGTCGACGACACCGGGCGTGCCGACGCCGATGCCGAGCACGGGCGCGTGGGAGTCCGCGACGAGGGTGCGGGCGAGCTCCACGACGGTGTCGACGAGGGCGTCGGCGTCGGGCACCGCGACCTCGCGACGTGCGACGATGCCGCCGTCGAGGGTGAGGACGGCGCCGATGAAGGTGTCGCTGCCCGAGAGGTCGAGCCCGATGATGCGGTGACCGGCGTGGTCGAGGTCGACGAGGATGGCCGGCTTGCCGGGCCCCGATGCCTCGCGCACGCCCATCTCGGCGACGAACCCGTCGGCGATGAGCTCGGCGACGAGGTCGGAGATCGTGACGCGGGTGAGCCCCGTCTCGCGGGACAGGTCGGCGCGGCTCATGGCGCCCTGGTGGAACAGGGTCTGCAGCACGAGCGAGCGGTTGTGGCCGCGTGCATGCTCGGGCAGCACCTTGGCGCCCTGGCGGAGCGTGCGTCCAGGCGCGAATGCGCGGGCATTCGCGGTGGGGGTCTGCGGCGCGTCGATGAGAGAAGGGCCGCGCCGCGCTTCCGTGTGGGGCATGTTTGTTAGTAGACCTTACGAACTAAGTTTCCGCAAGTCTTCGAGCCCGATTTGAGCGGATGCTTTACAAAACTGTGACACGCCGTGTTCCGATCGTTACGGAGCCGAACGCCCGTTTCCGGGCGTGACCGGCGGTTCGTACGTGACCATGACGTGACCTCAGCACCCCGGCACGTCGCCTACCATGGGGGGAAGCGTGGATCACAGTCGGGGGTGTGGCGTGACGAATCTGGCGACCCAGTCGCAGGCCGGAGAGGCGTCCGGGGACGACGCCGAGCAGGCCGTCGAGGACGAGCAGTCCGCATCGGCGGACGCGTCGGCAGCGGATGCCGTGGACGAGACGGATGCTGAGGCCCCGGCGGATGCCGAAACGGCCGAGTCCGTCCTGCCCGAAGACGCGGACGACTCCCCCGCCGCAGACGCGGAGGTCGAGGACCT
>DATEOM010000307.1:0-5508 GCA_035274105.1 Microbacterium sp. | reverse complement strand
CCGTCACCGTCGATCTCTTCGAGAAGCGCGCCGCTGGCCGTGTCGAACACGGCAGTAGGCCCGAATCCACTGGCGTACAGGCGGGTTCCGTCGGTGGAGAACCGCACACGCCCGAACGAGCCCGCCCAGCTCGGAGGCCCGGGGTTCGTGCCGGCGTGCGGAAGGTGCAGCAGGAGCGGCTCTTCCGGGGCATCCACTCGCCAGATCCCGACATTGGCTCCGTCCGCGGTCGTCGGCAGCGGCGCGATCACCGCTGCCATCGACCGGTCCGGTGAGTACTCGATATCGAGGACCTCGGCACCGAAGTCGGGGAAGGCCAGGTCACCCGGCGCAGCGCCACCCGGATCGAAGGTGCGCAGGTCGGGAGAATCACACCATGCCCCCGTTCCGCATCCTTGCCTCATCACGCTCAGCGCGAGCCGTTCACCCGGGCCTTCCGCGGCATCGAGCACGATCCCTCCCCCGACATCGGCCGATGCGACGTGGGATCGTGTGTCGAGGTCGACGATCCGCAGACTGATCGTGTCGTCGATGACCAGTGCTCTGGAATCGTCGACGCCGAGCATCATCGTCTCGACGCCGAGGTCTTCACTCAATCGCACCACGCTGACGATGCGAGGACTCTTGCCCATGACATCCAGAAGAGCGCGTCGCGTCGTCGGCGCGTCCCACAGCCGGATGGACTCCACTGCCATGAGGAGCGCGCGCTCGTACACGGGCTCGGCCGTGGCGAGTGCGGCGACCCGGCGCGCGTCGTCCATCACGCCTCGCCGGTTGGCGTCCGACGCCTGGACGGCTGCGAGGGCACCTGTGGCGAGCGCCACCACCGCCAGTGCCGCCGTCGCCCCCGCCAGCCACCGCAAGCGTCGTACGGAGCGCTGTTCCCGCTGCAGCTGGCGTCGCGTGGCGTCGAGGTCGGCCGCCTCTCGTTGGGCCGAGGCATCCAGGAATGCATCCTCGCCCGGTGCGAGCACCGACCCCGCCGCCTCTCGCCACTGGATGGCGGCGTTCAGCCGTCCCCCGCGATACAGCTCGCTGTCGGGACGACCCATCGTGGCCCACGAGTTCGCCGCAGCGCTCAGATGGCGCCGGATGCGCTGGCCGTCGACATCGTCCGCCAGCCACTCGCGCAGACGCGGCCACTCTCTGGCGACGGCTTCGTGCGCCAGCTGGAACGACCCCGCGTCGCTGCGCACCAGACGGGCGTCGACCAGCTGCTCGGCCACGCGACCATGCGGATCGTCGATCGCAACGGAGGCACGATCCACTCGCTGGCAGATCACTGCCCCACCCTCGGACGGCTCCACCAGCCGAAGCAGTATGTCGCGGGCCATCCGCCTTCCGTCGGCGGAGAGCTTCGCGAACATCTCCTCCGCGGTCTGCGCCACCGCACCGTGGATCTCGCCGGCGGCCCGATAGCCGTCGACGCTCAGCGCGCGCCCCTCGCGCCGCTCCCAGACCTGCCGCAGCGCATGGGAGAGCAGCGGGAGATTGCGCCCGTCCGCGTCCCGAATCAGGATCTCGACGAGCCCGGGCTCGAGGATGAGACCCGCCTCCCTGGCCGGCTTCTCGATCACGGCGCGCAAGCCCTCGGTCGACAACGGCCCCAGCAGGAGCAGGTGCTCCTGGATCAGTCCCGCGTAGCCGTGGTTATCAGCGAGATCCCCCAGCCGGTCGGCGCGGATCGCGAGCACCACAGTGCCCTGGAATACCAGCCGGCCGAGCTCCTCGAAGAAGCGCCGGGTCTCCTCCGGATCGTCGTTCGCCATCGCCTGCTCGCATTGGTCGACGATCAGCAGGTCCGCGCGGCCGTGCTCGACGAGATCCTGCAGCGTCTGGAGCGGATGCTCGCCCGGCGTGACGACGATGACGTGCCGCCCGCGAGCGGCGTAGTGCGCGCCGATGCCTGCCCGGACGAATGAGGATTTCCCGACCCCGGAGGACCCCGAGACGACCAGTACGCCGCTCTGGTCGAGCGCCTGCAACGCCTCGGCGAGTTCTCGCTCCCGCCCGAAGAACCGTTCTCCGTCACCCTCTCCTGCGGGCTCCAGCCCGAAGTACGGACACTCCGCACTCGGCGCGCGGAACGTGGCAGCCGACTGCAGCGCAGGGTCCTGCCGGAGGATCGCCTGCTCTAGCGTGGCGAGCTCGACGCACGGGTCGAGGCCGAGCTCGGTGGCGAGCAGCTCTCGTCCACGGCGGATCGTCGCCAGCGCGTCCGCCTGACGACCTTGGCGGTACTGCGCGAGACCTAGGGTCACCCAGCGACGCTCGCGCATGGGCGATTCCGCAACGCGGGCACGCGCTTCGGCAGCGGCGTCGACCAGGTCGCCGGACTGCAGCCGCGCCTCCAGCAGGGATTCCTCCGCGGCGAGGCGGATCTCGTCCAGCCGGTCGGACTCGATGCGCGCGGGCTCCCAGTCGGGCAGCTCGGAGAACGGCTGTCCTCGCCAGAGTCCGAGGGCCTCCGAGAGCGAATGGGCAGCACGATCGGGCTCGTCCAACTCGAGCAGCCGCGACCCGCGCTCGACGAGCCGCTCGAAGTGCGTGGCATCGAGATCGACCGCCGTCGGTGCGAGAGAGTACCCCGCTGCCGTCGTCTCGATCGCGGCCGCCGGCAGCTCTCGGCGCAGTCGCATGATGCAACCCGGGATCACTTTGGACCACGATGCGGGCAGCGCGTCGCCCCAGACCGCGGTCGCGATCGACTCCACCCGGACCGCTCTGCCGATCCGTGCGGCGAGCGCTGCCAGCACGAGCCGATCACGAGGGGCGAGCGCGATCCGGCCATCGTCGAGTGTCAAGGCCCCCAGAACGCGGAGCTCCATGACCACACTGTGGAACTCGCGCCGATATCCGTCAAGAGTCCTGATATCAGGCTGATACCCGCGCGCCGATCGGCCGATATCGGGCTGATAGGTCTCCCTGCGAAAGGCGGGGCTTTCGGTCCCTCAGTGGTTGAAGACGATGAGGAGCAGGCCGCCGAGCACGGCCGCGGCGCAGACCGCGAAGCACGCGTAGGCGCCGACGAGGGCGAACCGCTTCTGCCCGTCGGTCAGCGGGCTGCGCTTGGCGGCCTTCGCGGCGGCCTTCTCGGCGCGCCGCGCCTCCTTCTCGGAGATGACGGTGATGGCGTCGGTGAACTCCGCCGGCGCGACGACGGGGGCGCGGCCGGCGCGCACGAGCAGCCGGAGGCCCATCGCGTAGAACGAGACGACCACGACGGCCGAGATGAATGCCGCGACGAACACCTGCACGAATGCCAGCCAGTTGATGGTCATCGCGCGCCTCCGTCCTTCGGGCCGCTCTCGGATCGCCCGGTCGCTTTGGCCGCCTTCGCGGCCTTCTTCGCCGCCGTCTGCGCCGCGGCCACGCGGCGCGTCTCTTCGCGGGCGATCGCACGCTGGCGCCGGGTGGGCGGCGGGTTGCGCTTGACCTTGACGGCCTTTCCGGAGTCGGCGACCTCGCTCATCGCGTTCGCCGCCGTGACTTCGTCGCGGCGCGAACGCAGGAAGAGGGCAAGGATGATGATGACGGCGAGAACGGCGTCGATGATGACGCCCCAGACGGGGAGCCACACCACGATGAGCGCGGCGGCGGCGCCGACGGCGCCGGCGGCGGGGAGCGTGAGGATCCAGCCGACCATGATCCGGCCCGCGGTGCGCCACCGCACCTGCGAGCCGCGACGGCCGAGACCCGAGCCGATGACCGAGCCCGAGGCGACCTGCGTGGTCGACAGCGCGAAGCCGAGGGCGCTCGAGGCGAGGATCGTGGACGCCGTCGACGCCTCGGCGGCGAAGCCCTGCGCCGGCTTGACCTCGGTGAGGCCCTTGCCGAGCGTGCGGATGATGCGCCAGCCGCCCATGTAGGTTCCGAGTGCGATCGTGATCGCACACGCGAACACCACCCAGGTCTGCGGCTCGGGGTTCGACGCCGACTGCAGACCCGCGGTGATGAGCAGGAGCGTGATGATGCCCATCGTCTTCTGCGCGTCGTTCGTGCCGTGGGCGAGCGCCACCAGCGACGACGTGAAGATCTGGCCGAAACGGAACCCGTCGCGCCCGTCGGGCTTGCTGTCGTAACGTCGCGTGAGCACGTACGCGAGCTTCGTCGCAGTGAATGCGATGACGCCCGCGGTGAGGGGCGCGATGAATGCCGGCAGGATCACCTTCGACATCACCACGCCGAAGTTCACCGCGGTGACCCCGACGCCGACGATCGTCGCGCCTATCAGCCCGCCGAAGAGGGCGTGCGACGACGACGAGGGAAGACCCAGGAGCCAGGTGAGCATGTTCCACGTGATGGCGCCGATGAGGCCGGCGAGGATGATCTCGGGGAAGATGTTCGCCGAGATCTGATCCTCGTTGATGATGCCGCCGGAGATCGTCTGGGCGACCTCCGTCGACAGGAACGCGCCGACCAGATTCAGGACGGCGGCGAGCAGCACTGCGGTCTTGGGCTTGAGCGCGCCGGTCGCGATGGGCGTCGCCATCGCGTTCGCCGTGTCGTGGAAGCCGTTCGTGAAATCGAAGAACAGCGCCAGCGCGATCACCAGAACGATGATGAGGGTTGCGGTTTCCACCGTTCGCTTTCGGGGAGGAGGAGTGGAGAGAGGTGTGCCGACGAGATCGGCGCGACGAACGAACAGTTCACCAAGAGTTCAGGTACCGGCAACCGGCCAGGAAGAATCCTACATCGGCGACCCTGACGGTCAACTCGGAGGCGACTAGCGTGGAACGGTGACTCTCAGCGACTCCGCACCTGTCCCGTCCGCCCCTGTCGCCGGCATCCGTCCGCCCGTCGCCGCCGGCAGGATCACCGTCCGGTCGCATCACGGCGATGACGTCGAAGACCGCTACGAGTGGTTCCGCGAGAAGGAGGATGCCGCCGTCATCGCGCACCTCGAAGCCGAGAATGCGTACACGCAGCAGCGCACCGCCCATCTCGAGGCCCTGCGCGAGCGCATCTTCGGCGAGATCAAGGGCCGCACGCTCGAGACCGACCTGTCGGTGCCGACCCGCCGCGGCGACTGGTGGTACTACGGCCGCACGCTCGAGGGCAAGCAGTACGGCATCCAGTGCCGCGCCCCGCTCGCGTCCGCCGACGACTGGACACCGCCCGAGCTCTCCCCCGACGTCGAGGTCGCCGGCGAGCAGATCCTCCTCGACGGCAACGTCGAGGCGGAGGGCCACGAGTTCTTCTCGCTCGGCAGCTTCGAGGTCTCCAACGACGGCACGCTCATGCTCTACGGCGTGGACGTCGCCGGTGACGAGCGCTACACCGTGCGCGTGCGCAACCTGGTGACCGGCGAGCAGCTCCCCGACGAGATCCCCGACACGTTCGCCGGCGCGACCTTCTCCCCCGACGGCCGCTTCATCGTCTACACGACGGTCGATGACGCGTGGCGGCCCGACACCGTGTGGCTGCACGAGCTCGGCACGGCGGTCGCCGACGACGCGAGGCTCTTCCACGAGCCCGACGAGAAGTACTGGGTCGGCGCCGGGTTCA
>DATEOM010000306.1:0-6967 GCA_035274105.1 Microbacterium sp. | reverse complement strand
TAGGCCTCGCTGAGCGCCTCGGCGAGCGCGATGTCGGCGTCGTTCCAGAGCTCGAGGCGCTCCGCGGTGGTCAGCGCGGCCTCGGAGGTCAGGCGTGCATCGATCCCGTGCACCCGGGCGATGCGCTCGGCGGGGCGATCGGTCGCGAAGGCCGCCCAGCCGGCGGCGTCGGACGGGAAGGGCAGCGGCGCGAGAGTCACCCTGCGAGCCTATGCGCGCCCGGCGACACCGCGCGAGGGCGAGATCCGGGGCGCGGCGCCGAGGTCAGCGCAGCGCGCCGACGCTCGCGAGCGCCATGCGCACGAGGGTGCCGCGTCCGCCCTCCATCTCGGCGGAGAGGGCATCGGATGCTGCCTCCTCCGGTGTCAGCCAGGTGACCTCGAGCGCATCCTGACGCGGCTCGCAGGTACCCGTGACGGGGACCACGAACGCGAGCGACACGGCGTGCTGACGGTCGTCGTGATAGGCGCTCACACCGGGGAGCGGGAAGTACTCGGCCACCGTGAACGGCGTCGGCTGCGGCGGGAGCATCGGGAAGGCCATCGGCCCGAGGTCGTTCTCCAGGTGGCGGAACAGCGCATCCCGCACGGTCTCGCCGTAGCGCACGCGCCCCGAGACGATCGTGCGAGAGATCTCGCCGACCGGAGTGGCCCGCAGCAGGATGCCCACCTGGGTGACCTGGCCCATGCCGTCGGTGCGCACCGGCACGCCCTCGACGTAGAGCATCGGCAGGCGACGGCGGGCCTCTTCGAGCTCGATGTCGCTCAGCCACGCGGGGTTCGAGACGTTGCCGGCCGGCGGGCCGAACGGCTCGTCGCCCGCTGGTTCGGGGTCGGGAGTGCGCACGGACATGCCTCTTGTATACCCCGCGCGGCCCATCCGCGACGAGGACCGCCCCCGTTCCGGCCTCGGCCGTGTCGGCGCCGCGTGTCAGGATGAGGGCATGCCGGAAGCGCTCGTCCTCGATGCCGACGCTGTGCTGTGGTCGACCGATCGGTCGGCGATCGCAGGTCGCCACCTCCTCCTGCTCCTCCATGGCTATGGCGCCGACGAACACGACCTGTACCCCCTCCGCAGCTACCTGCCCGACGCCTTCGCGGTCGCGAGCCTGGCGGCTCCCCTCGTTCCGCCGTGGCCGGCGCCGGGCCGCTCCTGGTACCCGATCGACGGACTGGACGGCCGCGACCCCTCCCACACCACCCGCGCGGCCGAGGCCGTGATCGCCTGGGTCGACGCGCATGCAGAGGGCGCAGCATCCGTCGGCCTCCTCGGCTTCTCGCAGGGCGCCGCGGTGTCGCTGCAGGCGATGAGGCTCGACCCGCCGCGGTTCTCGTTCGCCGTGAACCTCTCGGGCTACGTCACGCCGGGCGACCTGCCGAAAGATGCGGAACTCGCCGAGCGACGCCCGCCGGTGTTCTGGGGACGGGGCACGAACGACGACGTCATCCCGGGCTTCCTGGTCGAGCACACCACGCAGTGGCTGCCGGAACGCGTCGACCTCAGCGGCCGCGTCTACCAGGGGCTCACGCACAGCGTCTCCGAGCAGGAGCTCGACGACGTGCGCATCTTCCTCGACAAGCAGCTCGAAGAGCTCGAAGGCGACACCGCCCCCGATCGTTGAGCACGCCTGCGAGTCGAACCCTGGCCTTGTCCAGCAACGTCGGCTATGGTGGCTGACGGCCTTGTCCCCTCCGTGAGGAACTCCCTTGAAGCTGATCGACGCGACCGCGCTGTAATCGCGCTGCTCCGTCGACTCTCGACGCCTCAGCGCTTGAACAACTTCGCGCTGCCGTCGATCCGCCGCTTCCTCACCCCGCTCCGGCATGCCCGGGCGACGGCTCTGCGGCCCCTCGGTGTCAGCGCACGTCTGACCAAGGAGGCCTCATGCCTGCACACACCCTCACCCCTGCCATCGTCCTCGACCGCGTCAGCTTCACCTGGCCCGACGGCACCGCCGCCCTCTCGGACGTCTCCGGATCGTTCGCCACCGGCCGTACGGGCCTGGTCGGCCGCAACGGCTCCGGCAAGTCCACGCTGATGCGGCTCATCGCCGCCGAGCTCACGCCGTCCGGCGGTCACATCACCGGAGCGACGGATGCTGCGTACCTTCCGCAGCGCCTGACGCTCGACGTCGACCGTCCCGTCGCCGACCTGCTCGGCGTGGGCGACACGCTCCGGGCGCTGCGCGCCATCGAGGCCGGTGACGCCGATCCCCGTCACTTCGACGTGGTCGGCTCCGACTGGGACATCGAAGCGCGCGCGCATGCGGCGCTCGCCGAAGCCGGGCTCGCGCCCGACATGCTCGACCGCAGCGTCGGTCAGCTGTCGGGCGGCGAGGCGGTGCTCACCGCGATCGCCGGCATCCGGCTGCGCGGTTCGTCCATCGCGCTGCTCGACGAGCCCACCAACAACCTCGACCGCGAGGCGCGTGCGCGCCTGCACGACATGGTGCGCTCGTGGCGCGGGGCGCTCGTCGTCGTCAGCCACGACACGTCGCTGCTCGAGCTGATGGACGACACCGCCGAGCTCTACGCCAACGAGCTGTCGGTGTTCGGCGGCCCGTACTCCGAATGGCGCGCGTGGCTGGATGCCGAGCAGGGCGCCGCCCGCGACGCCGAGCGCGCCGCCCGCCAGGCCGTCAAGCGCGAGAAGCGCCAGCGCATCGAGGCCGAGACCACCATCTCGCGCCGCGCGGCGATGGGACGCAAGGCCCAGTTCGAGAAGCGCGTGCCGCCGATCGTCGCGGGCAACCTCAAGCGTGCCGCCCAGGTGTCGGCGGGCAAGCTGCGCGGCGAGAAGGCCGACCGCGAGGCATCCGCCCGCGACGCGCTCGACGCTGCGGAGCGCCGCGTGCGCGACGACGACATCGTGAAGATCGACCTGCCCGACCCGGGCGTGCCCGCCGGGCGCCGGATCGCCACCCTCGGCGACGGCGAGCACTCGTGGATCATCCAGGGCCCGGAGCGGGTCGCACTGATCGGCCCGAACGGCGCCGGCAAGACGACGCTGCTCGAGAAGCTCGTCGGCTCGGCGGTTCGCAACTCCGGATCGCCCCAGGCCGGGTCGGACGGCTCGGACGGAATCGCGGACGACTCGTCGGGTCCTCATGCGGCATTCCGGAGTTCGGCGCACGCTGAGCTGCACACCGACCGGGTCGGGTACCTGCCACAGCGCGTCGACGGACTCGATGACGCGGCATCCGTGCTCGAGAACGTCGCCCCCTCCGCGCCGAACGTAACGATCGTCGAGCTGCGCAACCGGCTCGCGCGGTTCCTCATCCGAGGGGCCGCGGTCGAGCGTCCGGTCGGGACGCTGTCGGGCGGCGAACGGTTCCGGGTGGCGCTCGCGCGGCTCATGCTCGCCGACCCGCCGCCGCAGCTGCTCGTGTTCGACGAGCCGACGAACAACCTCGACCTCGACACGGTCGACCAGTTCGTCGACGCGATCGCGGCCTACCGCGGCGCGGTGCTCGTGGTGAGCCACGACGACGCGTTCCTCGAGCGCATCGGCGTGGACCTCGTCCTCGAGCTCGACCGCGACGGCGCCCTCACCGAGCGCTGAGACCGGGTCGCACGCCGGAACCCCTCTTCCGTCTCTCATTCCGGGTTTGGGGCGCGTTTGCTCCGTTGGGGCGGAGAAATCGCGCCCCGACGGAGAGAATGCGCCCCAAACCCGGGAGGACGGATGCCGCGGCCCGGGGTCGGGTGGACCGCACGACCAATTCGGGGGCCAGCACCCGCGCGGCGGAGGGCCGACCCGAGCAGGATGGGGGCATGAACGCACTCGTGAGACCTCAGCAGGGCCGATGGGTCGCCGGCGTCTGCGCCGCCATCGCCAACCGCTTCGGGTGGAACGTCACCCTTGTGCGCATCCTCACCGCGATCGCCGTCGTCTTCTTCGGCTTGTCGCTGTGGATCTACATCCTGCTCTGGATCATCGTGCCCTCCGAGCGCTGACCCCTGGCGCGGCAGGGCTCCCCACGCCATGATGAACGCATGCATCGCCTGGTCCGCCCTGTAAAAGGACGCATGATCGCGGGAGTCTGCCAGGGCATCGCCGACCGCTTCGGCTGCAGCGTGGTGCCGGTCCGCGTGCTCACGGTCGCTGCGACCGTGTTCTTCGGCATCTCGATCCTGCTCTACCTGGTGCTCTGGATCCTCATGCCCGACGAGCGCTGACTGCGCCGCGGCGGAGCGCGCGGGGGTGCGCCCACGCAGGACCCATACGGCGGCCCTGGGCAAGACCTGGCCCGATGTCGGTGATCGCGACGAAGATGGAGTGATGGGCGACGTCCTCGAGCGGTTCGGTCCTGCCACGCAGGACTGGTTCCGCGGCGCGTTCCACGCGCCGACCGACGCCCAGAAGGGCGCGTGGCAGGCGATCTCCGCCGGCAAGCACGCCTTGGTGGTCGCCCCGACGGGCTCGGGCAAGACGCTGTCGGCCTTCCTCTGGGCGATCGACCGCGTGTTCCACGACAAGGCCGCGGCGCCGCCGGCTGCCGACGGCAAGAAGAAGCGGCGGACGGATGCTGCGGCCCCCGCCACCCGCATCCTCTACATCTCCCCGCTCAAGGCCCTCGGCGTCGACGTGGAGCGCAATCTCCGATCGCCGCTGGTCGGAATCGGGCAGTCCGCGCGGCGCCTCGGGCTGAGCGTGCCCGACGTCACCGTCGGGGTGCGGTCCGGCGACACGCCCGCGGGCGATCGGCGCAAGCTCGTCCAGACCCCGCCCGACATCCTCATCACGACGCCCGAGTCGCTGTACCTCATGCTCACGAGCCGGGCGGGCGAGACGCTGCGCGACGTGCACACGGTGATCGTCGACGAGGTGCACGCCGTCGCGGCGACGAAGCGCGGCGCCCATCTCGCGGTGAGTCTGGAGCGCCTCGACGCACTGCGCCGTTCGTTCGTCGCCGACGGCGCGCCGGCCCAGCGCATCGGGCTGTCGGCGACCGTGCGCCCGATCGACGAGGTGGCGCGGTTCCTGGGCGGTGCCGAGCCCGTGGAGATCGTCGCCCCGAAGGCGAGCAAGGCGTTCGACATGAAGGTCGTCGTGCCCATCGGCGACATGCTGAACCCGCCCCCGCCGCCGAGCCCGTTCACGTCCGACGGCGACGGCACGTGGGAAGAGCCCGGCACCGCCGACGAAGCGATCGACGAGGACTGGTTCGCCGACGGGCGGTCGGGCCCGGCGCCCCGGGCCTCCGGCGCCGGCGAGACCGAGATGACGGGCTCGGTGTGGCCGCACGTCGAGGAGGCGATCGTCGATCGCATCCTGCTGCACCGCTCGACCATCGTGTTCTGCAACTCGCGACGCCTCGCCGAGCGGCTGACCGGCCGGCTGAACGAGATCTACTCCGAGCGGCTCGGCGTCGACCTGCCCGACCAGACGGTGCCGGCCGCGATGATGGCGCAGGCCGGCGCGACGGCGGGCGCCGACCCGGTGCTGGCGAAGGCGCACCACGGCTCGGTGTCGAAGGAGCAGCGGGCGCAGGTCGAAGAGGAGCTGAAGTCCGGCGTCCTGCGCTGCGTCGTCGCGACGTCGAGTCTCGAGCTCGGCATCGACATGGGGGCGGTCGATCTCGTCATCCAGGTCGAGGCGCCGCCGAGCGCGGCGTCCGGTCTCCAGCGCATCGGCCGTGCCGGCCACCAGGTGGGCGAGGTGAGCCGCGCCGCCCTGTTCCCGAAGCACCGCGGAGATGTGCTCCACACGGCGATCGTCACCGAGCGCATGCTCGCGGGTCAGATCGAGGCGATCGCGATCCCGCAGAATCCGCTCGACATCCTGGCCCAGCAGACGGTGGCCGCCGCCGCGATCGGCCCCGTCGACGTCGAGGGCTGGTACGAGACGCTGAAGCGCAGCGCACCGTTCCGCTCGCTCCCCCGCTCCGCGTACGAGGCGACGCTCGACCTCATCGCCGGCAGGTTCCCGTCCGACGAGTTCGCCGAGCTGCGTCCCCGCGTCATCTGGGACCGCGACCTCGGCGTGCTCACCGGGCGTCCCGGCGCGCAGCACATCGCCGTGACGAGCGGCGGCACGATCCCCGACCGGGGCCTCTTCGGCGTCTTCATCGCCGGCGAATCGCAGAACGCGCGCGTCGGCGAGCTCGACGAGGAGATGGTCTACGAGTCGCGCGTCAACGACGTCTTCACCCTGGGCACGACCAGCTGGCGCATCGTCGAGATCACCCACGACCGGGTCAACGTGCTGCCCGCCTTCGGACAGCCGGGCAAGGTGCCGTTCTGGCACGGTGACGGCATCGGCCGCCCCGCCGAACTCGGCGAGGCGCTCGGCAAGTTCTCGCGCGAGGTGTCGTCGGCGAAGCCCGACAAGGCCGAGTCGCGGCTGCGCGAGGCGGGCCTCGACGAGTTCGCGCGAAACAACCTGCTGGCCTACCTCGCCGAGCAGCGCGAGGCGACCGGGACGCTGCCCACCGACCGCCAGCTCACGGTGGAGCGCGGCCGTGACGAGGTCGGCGACTGGCGCGTGATCCTGCACTCCCCGTACGGCATGCAGGTGCACGCCCCGTGGGCGCTCGCGGTCAACGCGCGCATCCGCGAGCGGCTGGGGGTCGACGGGTCGGCGGTCGCGAGCGACGACGGCATCATCGCGCGGATTCCGGATGCGACGGCCGAGCCTCCGGGCGCAGACCTGTTCGTGTTCGATCCCGACGAGCTCGACCAGATCGTCACCGAGGAGGTCGGCGGCTCGGCGCTGTTCGCCTCCCGGTTCCGCGAGTGCGCGGCCCGCGCGCTGCTGATGCCCCGTCGCAATCCCGGGAAGCGCACGCCGCTGTGGCAGCAGCGTCAGCGGTCGGCACAACTGCTCGAGGTGGCGCGGCGCTACCCGACCTTCCCGATCATCCTCGAGACCCTCCGCGAGGTCCTGCAGGACGTCTACGACGTGCCGTCTCTCCTGCGTCTCATGCGCGGAATCGGCGAACGGCGCATCCGGCTCATCGAGACCG
>DATEOM010000305.1:0-2192 GCA_035274105.1 Microbacterium sp. | reverse complement strand
CGAAGCCGTACAGCTCGCGGAGGCGTCGCTGGATGAACCGGCGATAGCCCGGGTCGAGGAAGCCGGTCGTGAAGAGCACGAAGGTCGGCGGGCGGGTCGACGCCTGCGTGCCGAACAGGATGCGCGGCTGCTTTCCCCCGCGCAGCGGGTGCGGGTGCTCGGCGATGAGCTCGGTGAGGAAGGCGTTGAACTTGCCCGTCGGGATGCGCTGATCCCACGACTCGAGAGCCGTCTCGAGCGCCGGCACGAGCTTGTCGAGGTGGCGGCCGGTGCGGGCGGAGATGTTGACGCGGGGCGCCCACTGGACGTGTGCGAGGTCCTGTTCGATCTCGCGCTCGAGGTAGCGACGGCGGTCCTGGCCGTCCATGTCGTCGTCGTTGAGTCGGTCCCACTTGTTGTAGGCGATGACGAGCGCACGACCCGACTCGAGGACGAGGTCGATGATGTTGAGGTCCTGCACGCTGATCGGCTGGGTCACGTCGATCACGACGATCGCGACCTCGGCCTTCTCGAGCGCGGCCGAGGTGCGCAGCGACGCGTAGAAGTCGGCACCCTGCTGCAGGTGCACGCGGCGGCGGATGCCGGCGGTGTCGACGAAGCGCCACAGCTTGCCGCCGAGCTCGACGATCTCGTCGACCGGGTCGCGCGTGGTGCCGGCGAGCTCGTTGACGACGACGCGCTCCTCGCCCGCCGCCTTGTTGAGCAGCGACGACTTGCCGACGTTCGGGCGGCCGAGGATCGCGACGCGGCGCGGTCCGCCGACCTCTGCCTTGGCGACCGCCGACACGTCGGGCAGCACCTTCACGACCTCGTCGAGGAGGTCGGCGACGCCGCGGCCGTGGATGGCCGAGACCGGCCACGGCTGGTCGAGACCGAGGTTCCAGAGCGCCGCGGCCTCGGGCTCCTGGCGGGCGTCGTCGATCTTGTTGGCGACGAGGAAGACGGGCTTGTTCGCCTTGCGGAGGAGACGCACGACGTGCTCGTCGGTCGCGGTGGCGCCGACCATCGCGTCGACGACGAACAGCACGACGTCCGACAGGTCGATCGCGACCTCGGCCTGCGCCGCGACCGAGCGGTCGATGCCGCGCGCGTCGGGCTCCCACCCGCCGGTGTCGACGAGCGTGAAGCGGCGGTCCATCCACTCGGCCTTGTACGTGACGCGGTCGCGCGTGACACCGGGGGTGTCCTCCACGACGGCCTCCCGTCGGCCGAGGATGCGGTTCACCAGCGCCGACTTGCCGACGTTCGGGCGGCCGACGATCGCGACGACGGGCAGCGCCGGCAGGAACTCGATGCCGTCCTCACCGCGGACGATGCCCTCGAGCAGCGCCGCGTCCTCGTCGTCGAGGTCGTAGTCGTCGAGGCCGACGCGCAGGGCGACCGCCCGCTGCTCGGCGAGGTCGTCGTCGAGGTCCGCGAGGTTCTCGGCGAGCTGGTCGTCGCCGGGCTCGAACTCGTCGAACTCGGAGTTGTCATCAGCCATCTCAGGCTCCTGTCTGCAGTGGGTCGACCGCCGGCGCGCTCAGCGCGGCACGGATCACGCCGAGCACGGCGTCCACGGTCTGGTCGAAATCGAGCGGCGTCGAGTCGACGACCTCGACGCCGGGCGCGGCGGTGAGAAAGTCGACGACGGCCGAGTCGGAGGCGTCGCGCTGGTGCAGTGCGGCGGCCACGGCCGCGGCATCCTGCGTCGTCAGCTCGGCGCTGCGGCGCGCGGCGCGGATCTCGGGCGCGGCCGTGAGGAGGATGCGCACGGGGGCATCGGGGGCGACGACGGTCGTGATGTCGCGACCCTCGACGACGACGCCGGGTCGTCCCGAACGTGCCACGAGCGCCCGGAACAGCGCGTTGACCGACTGCCGCACCGCGGGCACGCGCGCGACGCCGCTGACGGCGTCCGACACGCGGGGCTCGCGGATCGCGTCCGTGACGTCGGCCTGCCCGACGCGCACCCAGTAGGCGTCGGGATCGAGCGAGATCGCGTAGTCGAAATCGCCCGAGACATCGAGGACGGATGCTGCGTCCGACGTGTCGATGCCGCGCTCGAGCGCGTGCCACGCGAGAGCGCGGTAGGCGGCACCGGTGTCGAGGTAGCCGTAGCCGAGACGACGCGCGACCTGCTTGGACACGCTGGACTTGCCGCTGCCGGCGGGGCCGTCGATCGCCACGACGACGGGGTCGGGGCCCGGCTT
>DATEOM010000304.1:0-2957 GCA_035274105.1 Microbacterium sp. | reverse complement strand
TGGCTGCCACCGAGATCCAGAAGGAAGCCGACCAGCTCGTCGCCGACTTCACCCCGCCGAAGGCCTCGCGCCGGGGCCTGCGCAAGCTCGCCGAGGAGAACCCCGAGCCCGAGATCATCCCCACCGAGAGGATGACCCCCGGTCGCCGCATCGCGCGCGTCGCGATGTACGTCGGGCTCATCATCTTCGCGATCGGACTGCTGACGCCGTTCGTCTGGATGGTGCTGAGCTCGCTCAAGTCGGCCAACGAGGTGTTCTCGGTGCCGGTGAAATGGCTGCCCGAGACGTTCGTGTGGCAGAACTACATCGACATCTGGACCGAGTCGAACATGCTCGTCTGGATCCGCAACACGCTGTTCCTGGCCGTGGTCGTCACGTTCCTGCAGGTGCTGACCGGCTCGTTCGCCGCGTACGGCTTCGCGCGCATGAAGTTCCGGGGCCGCGACGTGCTGTTCCTGCTGTACGTCGGCACGATCGCCGTGCCGTGGCAGTCGTACATGATCCCGCAGTTCATCCTGCTCTCGAACTTCAAGGTTTCGAACACGCTGTGGGCGATCATCCTGCTGCAGGCGTTCGGCGCGTTCGGCGTGTTCCTGATGAAGCAGTTCTACGAGACGATCCCCGAGGAGCTCTCCGAGGCGGCACGCCTCGACGGCCTCAGCGAGTACGCCATCTGGCGCAAGATCATGCTCCCGCTGTCGATCCCGGCGCTCGCCTCGCTGACGCTGCTCACGTTCGTGAACACGTGGAACGACTACCTCGGGCCGCTCATCTACCTGCGCAACCCCGACCTCTGGACGATCCAGCTCGGCCTCAAGAGCTTCGTCTCGAACCTCTACGACACCAACTACGCGCTGCTGTTCGCGGGCCTGACGATCTCAGTCATCCCGATCGCGATCATCTTCCTGCTCGGCCAGAAGTACTTCGTCGAGGGCATCGCGACGAGCGGTCTGAAGGGCTGATGTCATGAAGAAGCCCAACGGATCCAGCAGGCTCAACGGGCTGGTATCGCACGAGACGTGGGCGTCCCTCATCGGGATGATCTACCTCGGGCTGATCGTGAACCTGCTGCTGGTGGTCACGTCGCTGCCACTCGTGGCGCTGCTGGTCACGACCGACCCGCTGTACTCGTGGCCGCTGCTCGCCGTCGCGGCGCCGCTCGCCGCTCCCGGACTCGCCGCCGCGTTCCGCGCGTTCCGCGAGCACCAGGGCGGCGGGCTCGGCCCGATCCGCGCGTTCGTCGCGGGGCTGCGCGCGACGTGGCGTCGTGCGCTCCTCATCGGTGCGGCGGTGACAGCGGTCGTCGTGGTGCTGCTGGTGGACGTACGGATGCTGTCGGCCACCGCCGCGGCCGTGTTCACGGTTCCGCTCCTCGGCGTGCTGGCGCTCCTCTCGATCGCGGTGGGGCTCGTCGCCCTGGTCGCGGTCGCGGAGGTGCCGGCCGCGCGCCTGCGCGACGTGCTGCGCGCGAGCCTCTACCTGAGCCTGCGCCGCTGGTACCTGACCGCCGCGTCGCTGGCCGCCCTGGCGGCGCAGGTCGCCGTGTTCGCCACCGCACCGGCTCTCGGGCTCGGACTCACGGCCTCCGCCGCCCTCTTCTTCGCGTGGACCAACTCGCGCTTCACGCTCCGCCCCGTGCTCGACCTCGACGAGAAGGCCGCCGCGCAGGCCTGAGCCCGCGGCATCCGTTCTCCGTATATACCTCAGAAGGAATTCCTCCATGACGTCCACCTCGCCCGCTGCGGGCACCACCGAGACCACGACCGAGGCGGCCATCGCCGCCGCGCTGTCGACGATCCGGCGCAACATCGCGACCTTCGGGGGCTCGTACCCCGACGACACCACGGTGGACGACCGCTACGAACTGCGCCCCGCCTTCGGCGGCATCCCGCTGGGCGGCAACCGCGGCTGGACCACCAGCTTCCGCACCGGAATGCTGTGGCTCGCGTGGGAGCTCACGGGCGACGAGGACTACCGGGAGGCCGCGCGCGTCGACGCAGCGGACTTCGAGCGCCGCGTGCGCGCCGAGGAGGACCTCGACACCCACGACCTGGGCTTCCTCTACACGCTGTCGACCGTCGCCGCCTGGCGCCTGGTCGGCGACCCGAAGGCGCGCGACGCCTCGCTGCTCGCCGCCGACCACCTGATGCGCCGGTTCCTCGAGCCCGCGGGCATCATCCAGGCATGGGGCGACCTGTCCGACCCCGCGCAGCGCGGGCGCACGATCATCGACAGCCTGATGAACATGCCGCTGCTGACCTGG
The DNA here is from genome assembly GCA_035274105.1 of Microbacterium sp. Taxonomy (GTDB): domain Bacteria; phylum Actinomycetota; class Actinomycetes; order Actinomycetales; family Microbacteriaceae; genus Microbacterium. The sequence continues at coordinate 694 of DATEOM010000304.1, read as the reverse complement.
GCGCACGAGCAGACCGGCGAGGAGCGCTTCGCCGACGCCGTCGCGCGTCACACCGCCCAGCTGCGCGAGCACATCCTCCGCGAGGACGACTCGACGTTCCACACTTTCTACTGGGACGCCGAGACCGGCGAGGCCCTCCGCGGCGGCACCGAGCAGGGCGCGGCCGACGAGTCGTGCTGGGCCCGCGGCCAGGCGTGGGGCATCTACGGCTTCGCGATGAACTACGCGGTGACCGGCGACGAGCGCCTGCTCGAGGCATCCCGTCGCTGCACGAAGTACTTCCTCCGCCACCTGCCCGCCGACGAGGTGCCGTTCTGGGACCTGGTCTACACCGACGGCAGCGATGCGCCGCGCGACAGCTCCGCCGCCGCGATCGCGGTGTGCGGCCTGCTGGAGCTTGCGAAGGTCGAGACGGATGCCGCGGCCGCCGCCGAGTGGACCGCCCGCGCCCACTCGATCCTGGCGTCGCTCATCGCGAACTACACGCCGGTGAGCGCCGAAGACTCGGACGCGCTGATCCTGCATTCGGTGTACGACCTGCCGAAGGGCAACGGCGTCGACGAGGGGACGCTCTGGGGCGACTACTTCTACCTCGAGGCTCTGATGCGCGTCGCGCGTCCGGAGTGGAGGAAGTACTGGTGAGGCTCGTCACGTACGCGGGTTCGGACGGCGCCCGGCCGGCCGCCGTCATCGC
>DATEOM010000303.1:0-6008 GCA_035274105.1 Microbacterium sp. | reverse complement strand
GAATCCGGAACCGTGGCCTCATTGTGAGAGCACCGGCCCTGACGACGTCACTACGAAGATGGGAGTGACATCGCTAGCTGCACGGGTAATGGTGTACACACCCTGCGAGATCGGGGGAACCGTTCGAGTGAGCTATTCGGGCCAATTCTTTACCGGCACCAATTCGATCGGATTCGCCAACGGCGCTGCTGTCGACTGCAAAGAGATGGCTTGGCCGCCGCTCTTCGACAAGATCAGCTGCTTCCTCGAACCCGCAGCTACGCCGCCAGGCCCGCCGCCGGTGCCGACTCTTGGCGATCTCGTGTTTCAGACAGAGCGGTAACCAGTGACGCCCTCGATCATTTTCCTCACCGTCGTCGCCGGCGTTCTCGGTCTGGTCATCGGGTCGTTCCTGAACGTCGTGGCATACCGCGTCCCCGCGCACATCTCGTTGACGCGCGAGAGCCGGTGCCCGCATTGCGACGCCGCGATCAAGCCCTGGCACAACGTGCCAGTGCTGGGGTGGATTGTGCTGCGGGGTCGCTGCGCGAACTGCAAGGCGTCGATCTCGCCGCGGTATCCGATCGTCGAAGCCATCACCGGACTCGCCTTCGCACTGGTCACCTGGTGGGGCGTCGCCGTGTACGACGGGCTGCTGAGCCCGAACGCGACGCTCGACGAGTACTTCGAGCTTCCGACGGTCGACGGAACCGTCCACGCCGCCGACCTGTGGGCGCTCGCGCTCGTCATCGTTGCGTACCTCTACTTCGCGGCGATCTCGATCGTGCTGACGCTCATCGACCTCGATACGCACCGTCTGCCGAACAGCATCGTGCTTCCGAGCTACCTCGTGGCCGGCATCCTGTTCACCGTTGCGGCGTGGCTGACGGGGGAGTGGGGACTGCTGCTCGGCGCGGGCATCGGCATGGCGGTGCTGTACCTCTTCTACTTCCTCCTGCGCGCCGCACGGCCCGGAGGCATGGGAGGCGGAGACGTCAAACTCGCCGGGGTGATCGGCATCTACCTCGGCTGGCTGGGATGGGGTGCGCTCGCTGTGGGGGCGTTCGCGGCCTTCCTGTACGGGGGAGTGTTCGGCATCGCGCTGATGTTGCTGCGCCGGGCCGGACGCAAGACCGCCATTCCGTTCGGGCCGTGGATGATCCTCGGGGCGTGGACCGGAGTGTTCGCCGGCGAAGCCGTCGGCAAGTGGTACGTGAATCTCTTCGTCGGCGCCTGACGCCGACGTCTTGGGGGAAGGGGAAATCATGGGGAAGACGATTGTCGGGCTGGAGGTGACCGAGGAGAGCGTCCGCGCTGCGGAGATCTCGCTCGGTCGCAAACCCCAGCTCGTCGCGTACGGCGAAGTGCCGCTGCCGCCCGAGGCAGCGCGCGACTCGGAGGTGCTCGACGCGGGCGCCGTCGCGGTCGCCCTCCGGCAGCTGTGGACAGGCGCGAAGTTCAGGAGCAAAGACGCCGTGCTCGGCGTAGCCAGCCGCCGCATCCTGGTGCGCGAATACACGACTCAGGCGATGCGGCCTGATCTGCTGCGTGAGGCGCTGCCGTACCAGGTGCAGGACCTGCTGCCGGTACCGGCGAGCCAGGCGGTGCTCGACTTCTTCCCTCTGTCGCAGGAGGGCGACCAGGTCTCAGGTCTGCTCGTCGCGGCGGTGTCGGAGAACATCGAACAGATCATCTCCACGCTGGCGAAGATCAAGGTGCGCGCGCAAGCGATCGACCTTTCGGCTTTCGGCCTCGCCCGCGTCACAGCGCCGCTGGCATCGCCTGACGAGACCGTGGCCGCCGTGAACATCGGTGACCACACCACGCAGGTCGTGATCTCGCGCGGTGGCGTTCCGCTGTTCGTGCGCCTGCTGCCGATCGACGTCGCAACGGCCGCGAGTCGCCGGCACAACACCGAGGTCGTCGAGCACGAACTCGAGCTCGCCGTCGCCGGGAACGGCATGGGCGCGGGCGCCGGAATCGCCCCGGCCGGTCGCACCCGCGGCGCGATCCGCGCGGCGACCCCGCCCGGCGTCTCGGACCTGGCCGCACGCCTCCGCAGCACGCTCGCGTTCTTCGGCAGCCGCCCCACGGCAGCGCCCCTGACCCGGATGTTCATCACGGGCGCCGGTGCCGGAGTCGAAGGCGTGCTGCCCGCGCTGGGCGCCGCGATCGACACCCCGATGACGGTCGTCTCGGTGGGTGACGTGATCTCGATGTCGACGCCGCCGCCCGCCGGCGAAGTCGCCCTCAACCTCGTCGGCACCGTCGGCATCGCACTCGGGGAGGCCTCGAAATGACCGCCATTCCCGTCCCGTTCTCGGGAGCACCCCGCGTCAACCTCATGCCGCGCAGCGAGATCGTGCGTCGCGAGCGCGACTCACTGGTGCGGCTGTGGGTGTGGATCGCCCTCGGCGCGATCGTCGTCGCGGTGCTCATCATCGCCGGCGCGTTCACCTTCAAGTTCTTCGCCGATCAGCGACTGGTCGCCGAGCAGGCGCGGACCAACGCGCTCCTCACCGAGATCGCATCGCTGTCGGAGGTCAGTCAGGCGATCGCGACCGAGTCGGAGCTCACCGACTTCCGCACAGACGCCATGGCGACCGACCTTGCTTGGGCGCCCGTGATGGCGAAGATCACCGGGGTGCTGCCGGCCGACACGACGATCACCGGCGTGGACTTCGCCGTCGGCGGTGTACCGCAGGGCGATGACCCGACCGTCGAGCAGGGTCTCGTCGGCACGGTCACCTTCGACAGCCCGACCCCGCTCGACATCGTGGCTCTCATCCGCTCGCTCCGCGGGGTAGAGGGGGTCCTGTACGCCGACGGGCAGTCGGTGACCTCGAGCCAGGTCTCGGCAGATCGCTTCTCGTATCTGCTGAACGTCGAATTCGACCAGTCCGTCTACTCGAACGAGTTCGCGGCCGAAGAAGGAGGTGAGTGAGCGATGCCCAAGCACCTCGTGACCGCCATCGGTCTCATCGTCTCGCTGGGCGTCATCGCCCTCGGCGTGTTCCTCGTCGCCATGCCGCTCTACTTCCAGGCCGTCGCCGTCGACGGACAGACGGCGACCGTCGCCAGCACGAACGCGCTGTACCAGGCGCAGGTCGACGAGCTCACCGCGCAGCAGGAGAACCTCGACGAGATCACCGCGAACGTCGCGGGGCTGCGATCGCAGATCCCCGCCACCGGTCAGTACGACGACGTCTTCGAGGTCGTGGGCAACGCGGCCGAGGCATCCGGCGTCGCCATCACCTCCGTCACGGCGGGGGAGCAGGTCGTCTACGCGACCCGCACCGGCGCGACGGAGGGAGACCCGGCCGCTGTGGCAGCCGCTGCTGCACCGCCGGCGACGGATGCTGCCACCGATCCGAGCGCGACGCCCGACCCGGATGCCGCAGCCGACCCGAACGCCGCACCGGCGCCCGATGCCGTGGCAGCGGGACGTCAGCAGGTCGACTTCGTGATCAGCGCCACCGCGGCCGACATGGCGCAGGCGACCGCGTTCGTCGACGCGCTCCGCGCCGGCCCGCGACTGCTCAACAGCATGGCGGTCACGATGACGCAGAGCGGCGAAGGCACGGTCGACATCCAGATCACCGCCCTGAGCTACGTCGACGAGGAAGGGTGACGGCGATGGAAGAACTCGACTTCGAAACGCTTCTCGCTTACGGCGCGCGGCACCGCGCATCGGACGTGCACATCACCGCCGACGCGCCTCCGCTGTTGCGCGTCGACGGTGATCTGGTGCCCATCGCGGCGTACCCCACAGCGCTGTCGGCCGAATGGGTCGAACGCACGGCATTCGACCTCATGACGGAAGGGCAGCGCGCAGAGTTCCTCGAGCACGGCGAGGTCGACCTCGCTCACGCGACGCCGGGCATCGGCCGGTTCCGCACGAACGTGTACCGGCAGCTCGGCTCGATCGCGATCGCCCTGCGCTACATCCCCGATCGGGTGTACTCGCTCGAAGAACTCGGCGCACCGGCGATCGCCCGCGACCTGGCGCTTCGCCCGCGCGGTCTCGTGCTGCTGACGGGACCGACGGGCTCGGGCAAGTCGACGACTCTGACGGCGATGGTCGACATCATCAATCAGCTGGTGCCGGCGCACATCGTCACCATCGAAGACCCGATCGAGTTCCACCATCAGTCCAAGCGCTCGCTGGTCCACCAGCGGGAGGTCGGCCGCGATACGAACTCGTTCGCGGAAGCACTCCGTCGCGTGCTGCGCCAGGACCCCGACGTCATTCTCATCGGCGAGCTGCGCGATCCCGAGTCGATCTCGACGGCCCTCTCGGCGGCTGAGACCGGTCACCTCGTGCTCTCGACCTTGCACACGCAGGGTGCGGCGAAGAGCATCAACCGCATCATCGATGTGTTCCCGGCCGACCAGCAGCACCAGATCCGCACGCAGCTCGGCGACACGCTGCAGGGCATCATCAGCCAGACGCTGCTGCCGCTCGCGCAGGTCAACGGACGCACGATCGCCACCGAGGTGCTCATCAACACGCCGGCCGTGGCCAACATGATCCGCGAGGGTCAGGTCGCGCAGATCTACTCGGCGATGCAGGCGGGCTCTGAGATCGGCATGCACACGCTCGATCAGGACCTCCGCCGCCTCGTCGCCGAGGGCACCATCGCGCGCAACGTCGCGGTCGACTTCGCGGTCGACCCGAAGAGCCTCGACGGCGTCTACATCAAGCCGCGCGACCTCGACGCGGAGGAATGGGCGCATCACGCCGGCGAATGGCGGCAGGGCGAGCTCGCGGCCCCGGCGGCGAACGCTGCGCAGGGCACCGGCATCGGCATGGGATCGCGCTTCGGCACCCCGACCGTCGGCGGCCGAGTGGATCCCACAGCGCGAGATGTCGAGTGGGGCGGTGTCGACGATCTCGAAGCGTGGGCCGCCGCGAACGGGGAGGGCTGACATGGCGGTCGTACAGGAGTTCGTGTACCGCGCGGTCGATCCGCGCGGGGGATCGGTCGTCAAGGGCACCATCGAGGCTGCGAGCGAGTCGGCCGTGACCGGCAAGCTCAAGGCGCAGGGCCTTACTCCACTCGAGGTGACGCTCAAGTCCAACACCGGGCTGAACAGAGACATCAAGCTGCCCGGCGCGACCAAGACGGTGTCGGCACGCACGCTCGCGGTGTTCTCGCGGCAGATGGCGGGCCTCATCAACGCCGGCCTGCCCCTGATGCGGACGCTGGCCATTCTTATCGAGCAGACCGACGACAAGAAGCTGCAGCCGGCGCTCGTGCAGGTGCAGGCCGATGTCGAGTCGGGCTCGTCGTTCTCGGCGGCGCTGGCGCGGCACCCGCAGACGTTCCCGCCGCTCATGCTGTCGATCGTCAAGGTGGGTGAGGCGGGCGGCTTTCTGGGCAGCGCGCTCGGCTCCATCGCCGACAACTATCAGCGCGAAGCCGAGCTGCACAACAAGATCCGTGCTGCGGTGACGTACCCGGCGATCGTGCTCGTGATCGCGATCATCGGTGTGCTCGTCATGGTGACGTTCGTGGTGCCGATCTTCGAGGGCATGTTCAAGGGGCTCGGCAGCTCGCTGCCGCTCCCGACACAGATCCTGGTGACGATCTCCAACAACATGTGGTGGATCATCCCGTCGATCATTCTCGTGGTCGTCGTCGCCCTGATCTGGTGGCGGGCCAACCGGCACACCGAGCAGTACCGCCGGTTCGTCGACCCGATCAAGCTGAAGATGCCGGTCTTCGGCAAGCTCACCACGAAGATCGCGGTCGCGCGGTTCGCGCGGAACCTCTCGATGATGCTGAACGCCGGTGTCCCGATCATCCAGGCCCTCGCGATCGTCGGACAGGCGTCGAACAACTGGAAGATCGAGCAGGCCGTCCGCGACGTGCAGGAGTCGATCCGTCAAGGTCGCTCGTTCGCCGCGCCCCTCGCGAAGGCGGATGTCTTCCCGGCGATGGTGCCGCAGATGGTGTCGGTCGGCGAGGAGTCGGGCACTCTCGTCGACATGCTCGCGTCGATCGCGGACTTCTATGAGGACGAGG
>DATEOM010000302.1:0-3772 GCA_035274105.1 Microbacterium sp. | reverse complement strand
TCGGCCCCGGTGTCGCGCACGACCGTCATGAAGTTGCGCGTGTAGACGATGTGCATCGGATAGTTCTGGAGCAGCAGCACCGCCGCCACCGAGAACCAGATGAGCACCGTCGAGACCTCGCCGCCCGTGGCGACGATGTCGATGATCCGTGCCGTGACGACCGGCAGGAACCACAGCGGGATCTCCTTGCAGGCGAACGCGAGGATCGCCAGCGTCATGCGGCCGGGCCGACGGGCGAGCAGCTTCAGCACTGAGCGGCCGGGGCGGGGATTCTGCGCGATGGAGATGGTGCGGATGGGTCCGGTAAACGCTTTCTGCGTCATGCCGACATGGTAGTGGCGCGAACGATCAGTTCGGGCCGATAGACCACATTTCCGAGGTCTGCGCCCGCCGTGCCGCTGATCCGGGCGAGCAGCATCTCCGCCGCGGTGCGGCCCATCTCGCGGGCGGGCTGGCGCACGGAGGTCAGCGGCACCCCGGCGATCGCCGCGAACTCGATGTCGTCGTAGCCGACCACCGCGACGTCCTCGGGCACCCGCACGCCGCGGGAGATGAGGCCGTGCACGAGACCGATGGCGAGGTGATCGTTCGAAGTGACCACTCCGTCGGGGCGATCGGCTGCAGAGCGGGCGGCGAGCTGCTCGCCGAACGCCACGCCGCGGTCCGACGTCGTGCGCTCGGTCCAGATCGGCTCGAGGGTCGCGCCGGCGCAGTCCGCGACAGCGAGGCGTGCACCCTGCAGTCGCTCCCGCACCTGGCGCACCTCTTCGCGCGCGCCGACGAAGGCGAGTCGCCGCCGCCCGCTCGCGAGCAGGTGCTCGGCCGCGAGCCGGCCGCCGGCGACATCGTCGAAAGACACCGAGGGCAGCTCGCCGGTGTCGTCGATCGCGTCGACGAGGACGACCGGGATGCCGCGGCCCCGCAGACGCTCCAGCCAGGGTTCGAGGGGGCCGAAGGGGCTCACCAGCGCCCCCTCGACCTGCACGCGCTCGAACAGCTCGAGGTGGTCGCGCTCCTTTGCGACGTCGTCGCTCGAGTTGCCGACCAGTACGCGCAGCCCTGCCGCGGAGGCGGCGTCCTCGGCGCCGGCGACCATGTCGGCGAAGAAGGGGTTGGCGATGTTGATGACCGTCATGCCGAGGAGGCCCGAGCGTCCGGCCCGCAGCTGCTGCGCGGCCTGCAGCGGCACATAGCCGAGCTGGTCGGCGGCGGAGCGAACGCGGTCCACGAGGCGCTCGCTGACCAGGTACGGGCGGTTCAGGGCGTTCGAGACGGTGCTGATGGAGACGCCCGCGCGCTCGGCGACATCGCGGATGCCGACTCGCTTCATGCCGTTCGTCCTGTCCTGCTCACCCGGAGCGGGTCCGGGCCGGGCGCCCCCGCGCGCCCGATCCGACTATGGTAGGCGCTTTCCGATCGGCGGGAGCGTCCGGCGAGCGGCTCTCATCGTTACCTCCGCGTTACGACGAGACATTTGACGAAACGGGCACTGCCGCCTAATCTTCAATCGAAGCGGTTCGAAATCGAAGCGGTTCGATGAGCGAACCCCGGATCCCGCCCTCGACAGAGCGGCAGCCACGTACACGAAGGAGTGACATGGAACGGCATGCTCACCCGGCGGCCCCCTCGGCGGATGCCGCGAACCCGGGCGCGCTCCGATGACGACTCAGGCGCAGTCGCAGGTCGTCTTCCAGGAGGCGGCGGTTCACAACCTCGATCAGAACGCGAAGAAGGGGCGTGGCCGGCGGCTGCGTCCTGCGGGCAGCCGGACGTCGTTCCGGCTGTTCCTCTGCATCGTGCCGTTCCTGGTGCTGGCGTTCCTGTTCTCCTACCTCCCGCTGTACGGCTGGATCTACTCCCTGTACGACTACAAGCCGGCGCTCGGGCTCGAGGGCAGCGAGTTCGTCGGCCTGCAGTGGTTCCAGCTGCTGGTCTCCTCTCCGACGCAGATGGCGCAGATCGGCCAAGTGCTGATGAACACGCTGGCGATCAGCTTCCTCGGGATCGCGACATCCGTCCTGCCGCTGTTCTTCGCGATACTCCTCAACGAGATCAAGGCGCCCTGGTTCCGCAACTCGGTGCAGACGCTCACTGCGCTCCCGAACTTCATCTCGTGGGTGCTGGTCTACATGATCGCGTTCTCGCTGTTCTCGAGCTCGGGCCTCGTCAACGACGTGCTCACCGACGCGGGACTCATCACGGCGCCGATCAAGTTCCTCGACACCGACCAGAACGTCTGGATCACCATGACGCTCTGGAGCATCTGGAAGGGCCTCGGCTGGGGCGCGATCATCTACCTCGCCGCGATCGCGGGCATCGACCAGTCGCTGTACGAGTCGGCCCGCATCGACGGGGCGGGCCGGTTCCAGCTGATGCGCTACATCACGATCCCGCAGCTGATGCCGACGTACCTCGTGCTGCTTCTGCTGTCGATCGCGAACATCCTCAACAACGGGATGGAGCAGTACTACGTGTTCCAGAACGCGTTCAACAAGCAGTGGATCCAGGTGCTCGACCTGTACGTCTACAACATCGGCATGACGGGCAACAGCCTGTCGATGGCCACCGCGATCGGCATGCTCAAGAGCCTCATCTCGGTCGCCCTGCTCCTCACCGTCAACGCGGTCTCCAAGCGCGTCCGCGGCGAATCGATCGTCTGAGAGGCCGCGACATGACCACGACGATGACGAAGACGCTCACCACGACGAAGAAGGGCGACACCTCGGCCCGCTACCGCGGGACCGTCGGCGATGCGGTGTTCCGCCTCGCCAACTACGCGCTGTTCTTCCTCTTCGCGCTGATCTGCGCGTACCCGTTCTACTACCTGATCATCAACTCCGTCAGCGCCAACGACATCTCGGCGCTCGGCGACGTGCGGCTGTGGCCGGTCGGGTTCCACCTCTCCAACTACGCCCAGGTCTTCCAGCTGCCGGGCCTGCCGATGGCGACCGTGGTGAGCGTCGGCCGCACGGTCATCGGTACGGCGCTCACCGTGCTGGCGTCCGCGTTCCTCGGGTTCATGTTCACGCAGACGCGCATGTGGGGCCGCAAGTTCTGGTACCGGTTCCTCATCATCACGATGTACTTCAGCGCGGGCCTGATCCCGGTGTTCATCATCATGAAGACGCTGGGCCTCACCAACAACTTCTGGGTCTACGTGCTCCCGTTCGTGGTGCAGCCGTTCAACGTCATCCTCGCGAAGACCTACGTCGAGTCGATGCCGAAGGAGCTCCAGGAGGCGGCCGAGGTCGACGGCGCCAACATCCTGCAGGTCTTCTTCAAGGTGTACCTGCCGAACATGACGCCGATCCTCGCGACGATCGCGATCTTCAGCGCCGTCACGCAGTGGAACAGCTTCCAGGACACCCTGATCTACATCACCGACCAGAGCCTGTACACGCTGCAGTACCTGCTCTACATGTTCATCAACCAGGCATCGAGCCTCGCCCAGGCGGCGCAGGACGCCGGCGGCAACATCGGTCAGATCGCCGGACTCGCCACCGAGCAGACGCCGACCTCGATACGCATGACCGTCTCGGTGCTGGTCGTGCTGCCGATCATCTTCATCTATCCCCTGTTCCAGCGCTTCTTCGTGAAGGGCATCATGCTGGGCGCCGTCAAGGGTTGACGGCGGCCACGCACCACCAAGAAAGGAAAGCAATGAAGCTGAGAAAGAAGGTGTCCCTGGCCGTCGTGGCGCTGCTCGCGGCCGGGTCGCTCGCGTCCTGCAGCGCCGGCGGTGCCGAGCAGGGCCCCATCGACGAGTTCCCCG
>DATEOM010000301.1:0-2453 GCA_035274105.1 Microbacterium sp. | reverse complement strand
TCGAGCTGCAGGCATCGAGCGGCACGCTGATCGTCGCGTCCGCGGACTTCGACGACGAGATGCGCGGCATCGGCGAGCTGGCCGATGCCTCAGCGCTCGTGGAGGTCATCGAAGGACTCGCCGAACTCGGGCACCACCGGTTCCTCCACATCACCGGCGATCTCCAGTTCGCATCGGCCCGCGCCCGCCGCGACACCTACCTCGAGACGCTCGACCGACTCGGACTGGAGTCGTTCGGCGTCGTCGAAGGCGACTGGTCGGCCGAGGCCGGCATGGCGGCCGCGCAGGCCCTCCCCGACAGCGACGGACCCACCGCCGTGGTGGCGGCCAACGACCTCGTCGCTGCGGGTGTGATCCGCGCCGCGCTCGATCGCGGCCTGCGGGTGCCTGAGGATCTCAGCGTCAGCGGGTGGGACGACCAACCGCTCGGCCGCCTCCTGAGCCCCGCGCTCACCACCGTCGAGATCGACCTCGAGGGTCTCGGCTCACGCGCGATGACCCGGCTCATCTCGGCGCTCCGCAACGAGCCGGCGCCGGCCGAGCCCCGGCAGCTCCACCGCGTCATCTGGCGCGAGTCCACCGGCCCCGCACCACGCTGACCGAGAGCGCCGCCCCTACTCGCGCGTGCGCGCGCCGAGCTCGGCGCGAGCGGCCTCGACCGCGACGTCGGTCGCCGAGTACCCGTGCTCGGGGCCGGGAAAGGCCCCGCCCCGCACCTCGCGGGCGTACGCCGCGACGCCGGCCACCATATCGGGGCCGATGGCGCCGTAGCGCTTGACGAACGCGGCGGTCTTGCCCTCGGTGATGCCGAGCAGGTCGTGGATCACGAGCACCTGGCCGTCGGCGGGGCCCGCGCCGATGCCGATCACCGGGATCTCGAGCGCCGGCAGGACGACGGCGGCGACATCCGCCGGCACCGCCTCGATCACGAGCACGCTCGCCCCGGCGTCCTGCACGGCGAGGGCCTCGCGCACGATGCGCGCGGCCGACTCCGCGGTGCGCCCCTGGGCGCGGAGTCCACCGAGCGCGACGGCTGTCTGGGGTGTGAGGCCCACGTGCGCGACGACGGGGATGCCGGCCTCGGCGATCGCGCGGATGCGGCTGAGCCGCGCCTCTCCCCCGCCCTCGAGCTTGACGGCGTCGGCGCCGGCCTCCTTGACGAACCGGATCGCGGCCGTGACCGCCTGCTCGTCCGACACCTCGGTCGACCCGAACGGCAGGTCCGCGACGACGAACGCCGACTGCACGCCGCGGCGCACGGCACCGGCGAGCACGAGCATCTCCTCGACCGTGACCGCGACGGTGGACTCGTGCCCGAGCACGACCTGCGCGCCGGAATCACCGACCAGCACCATGTCGACCTCGGCCTGCTCCGCGACCCGGGCGGTCGGGTAGTCGTACGCCGTGACCATCACGATCGGCTCGCGGCGCGCCTTCATCTCGGCGAGTCGCTGCAAGGTGACCTGTGCGCGCATCACGCACCTCCTAGGACGGTGTTGTCGATGAGCCGCGTGCTGCCGACGCGGGCCGCGATCGCGACCAGCACGGGTGCGTCGGCGACAGCGACGGGGGCGAACGTGATCGGGTCGACGAACGCCACATACTCGGGATGGATGCCGGCTGCCTCGAGTGCCGTCAGCGCCCGGGCGCGCAGCGCCTCGGTGTCGGCGATGCCGGCGGACGCAGCATCCGTCACCTCCTGCAGAGCGCGCGGGATCGCCAGCGCCCGCGCGCGCTCGCCGGGCGAGAGACGCGTGTTGCGGCTGGAACGGGCGAGGCCGTCGGCGTCGCGGGACGTCGGGCAGATGACGAGGTCGACCGGGATGCCGAGATCGGCGACGAAGCGGCGGATGACAGCGACCTGCTGCGCGTCCTTCGCACCGAAGTAGGCGTGGTCGGGGAGCGCCGCGAGCAGCAGCTTGGTCACGACGGTGGCGACGCCGTCGAAGTGCGCGCGGCCGCGCTCGGCGCCCTCGAGGGTCTCGGCGATCGGGCCTGTGACGCTCACGGTGGTGGCGAAGCCGTCGGGGTAGACCTCGGAGGCGTCGGGGGCGAAGACGACGTCGACGCCCTCCGCGTCGGCGAGCGCGAGGTCGGCCTCCTCGGTGCGGGGGTAGGCGGCGAGGTCGGACTGCTCGTTGAACTGCGCGGGGTTGACGAAGATCGTCATGACGACCGTGTCGTCGGTCGCGCGGGCAGCCCGGAGGAGGGTCGCGTGGCCCTCGTGAAGGGCGCCCATGGTGGGGACGAGGCCGATGCTCCCCCCGCGGCGCTCGCGGAGCGCGGCGCGCAGGTCGGCGACGGTGCGCACCACGATCATGACGCCACCTGCTGACGTGCGCGCAGGTCGCGGGTCGCCGCGACGAGGGCGTCGAACAGTTCGGCGCGTTCGGGCAGGCGCTCCTGCACCGCCGCGCGCTGTCGCGCCACCGTCTCGTCGTCACCCCGGGCGA
>DATEOM010000300.1:0-6594 GCA_035274105.1 Microbacterium sp. | reverse complement strand
CCGCGGGGCGTCGGGTGCGCGACGCATCACCGCGCGCGTGATCCGGCGCGCGCCGGACGCCATCGAGGCCCCGGCCGAGGAGAACGAGGGCTCCTGATACTGTCCGGCCGTCGCGCGACGGGGTGACAATGACGGTATGGGTCTGTTCAGCAAACTTCCGGAGGAGCCCGCCGAGTGGGCCGGGCTGCCGTCCGAGCCGGCGCGCATCGAGACGCCGGCCGAGCGATTGACGGACGCGGGGACTGCGGATCTCGGCGGACTGGGTCTCGGCGACCTCGCGGTCGCCGACGGCGGGGCTGTCGAGTCGATCGTCATCCCGGTGGCTCCGGTCATCGAGATCGTGCAGTCACCGGAGTCCGGCGAAGACGAATGACCGCTGGACGGCGGGCGCGCAGGCGTGGCTCCCGACGATGGATTGCAAGCGCTTGCAGCGTGTCCTCGACACGCCCACGACCGCGGGCATACGCTCACAGGTATGGACAGCACGTTGGCGTGCCTTGCGGCGTGGATGCCGCGGCAGCGGTGGTACGCCGCGAAGGGGCGCCCGCCCAGCCTCCGTCTGCTCTCGTGGTGGGACCTGCGTGTCGAGCCCGCCGACGCTGCCGATGAGGCGGAAGCAGGCGCCCGCATCCGCACGTTCCTCGTCGCGGACGAGGGCGCGCTGCCCGCTGTGCTGTATCAGATCCCGGTCGTCGAACGCGCGACCGAGACCGTCGACGCCGATCCCGACCACATCATCGGGAGCCCGGTGCCGGGGACGACGTTCATCGACGGCCCGTTCGATGCCGCCTATGCACGGGCACTCCTGCGCTTGATCTCGCTCGGCGGCACCGCGCACGGGCCGCAGACGACCGCGGTCGGGCGGGCGGTACCACCCGGCGCCGACCCCGCACGCGCGACGTCGCGTGTGATCAGCGGGGAGCAGTCGAACACGTCCCTCGTCTTCGAAGGCGGGGGCGTCCCGGTGATCTGCAAGGTCTACCGCCAGCTGCACGCGGGGCTCAACCCCGACATCGAGCTGCAGGAGGCTCTGGCCGGCGCCGGATCGCCGCATGTGGCGCGCCCGGTCGGGTCGATCGAAGGGACGTGGCCCGATCTCGCCACCGCCCACGGCACCGTTCGGGGATCGCTCGCCTCCGCACAGGAATTCCTGCCGGGCGTCGAGGACGCGTGGCGCGTCGCGCTCCGGGCCGCGGCGAAAGGCGACGACTTCCGCGCTGCGGCGCGCGCGCTCGGCATCGCGACCGCGGAGGTTCATCTCGCCCTCGCCGAGTGCTTTCCGACACGCGCCGCGACGGCCGCCGACCGCGAGGCGATGGCCGCGACGTGGGAGCGGCGGTTCGCGAGCGCGATGGCAGAGGTTCCTGACATCGCCGGCCGACGGGATGCTGCGGCCGAGGTGTACCGCCGCGCACTCGAGGTTCCGTGGCCGCCGCTGCAGCGGATCCACGGCGACTTCCACCTGGGGCAGGTGCTGCACTCGCCCGACCGAGGCTGGATCATGGTCGACTTCGAGGGAGAGCCGCTGCGGCCCATGGCGGAGCGGACGCAGCCCGATCTGGCGCTCCGGGACGTCGCGGGGATGCTGCGCTCGTTCGACTACGTCGCGGGATCGCTCCGCCTCGACGATCCCGACCGCTCGGCCGACGCGGTGCGGGCGTGGGCGCGTGACGCCCGGCGAGCGTTCGTGGAGGGATACGCCGCATCGGCCGGCGGGCTCGACGCCCGGCATCCGCTCCTCGCCGCCCTCGAGCTCGACAAGGCGGTGTACGAGGCGATCTACGAGGCCCGCAACCGGCCGACGTGGGTGGCGATCCCCCTGCGTGCGATCGCACGCCTCGTCGAGCGTCACGCACCGGTCGGCTGACGGAGACCGACTCGCGCGGAGTCGCGGGCTCAGCCCTCGTCGTCGAGCTCCGCCTCGTCTTCAGGCTCGTCGTCCTCGGTGTCGGCGACCGACCGGGCGTACCAGGCGTCCCAGTCGTCCATGAGGCGCTGGACGGCCCCCTGGAAGCGCGCCGTCGCCGCACCCGGAGCGGTGTCGCCGAAGTAGTGCGCGACCCATTCCTCGAGCCGTGCGACGGCCTCGGGGTCGCCCAGCACCCGCTCGGTATGCGCGACGATCTCAGGGGCGTCCGCCGCGGCGAGCCACTCGCAGGCCGACAGATAGCCGTGCGTGTCGATCGCGGCGGCGGGGTCGGCCGGGCGCGTGATCATGAGCGGCTTGTCGGCCGCGAGCCGGTCGTAGACCATCGCCGAGATGTCGACGACGGCGACGTCGGCGGCGGCGAGCTGCCAGCCCAGCTCGGGGCCGTCGTCGAAGACGTGCTGTGCCGACGGGTCCGACGCATTCGCGGCGGACAGTGCTGAGATGATCCGCTTGTTCGCGGCGCCGTACTCGTGGTTGACGACGCCCGAACGCGGGTGGGGCCGGTAGATCACCCGATGGCGGCCGGTGGCCAGCAGTGCGTTCACGAGCGCCTCGCCGTGCGTCGCGATCGAGCCGTAGTGGGCCGACGGGCGGTCGCCCTCCCACGTGGGCGCGTACAGCACCACGGTGCGGTCGTCGGGCGTGTACGGCAGCGTGCCCGAGTAGTGGTCGGCCTGGGGGCGCCCGATCTCGATCGTGCGCCGCTCGATGTCGTAGTCCCACAGCACCCGCGACAGGCGCTCGCGCGCGGCGTCGCCCGCGATCATCGCGTAGTCGTACGCCTTGTACTGGTTCGTGGTCATGTACATCTTGTCGGACTCGCCGTGGTTGATGAACACGTGCCAGCGCCGGCCGTAGCGGAACATCTGGAAGTTGCGCGTGTTCTGGTTCACGTACAGCACGACGCGGATGTCCTGCTTGGCGATGAACCGCTCCAGGTCGCGCACGGTCGGCACGAAGGCCACCGGCAGCGCGCCGTCGGCCAGCAGCGCCTCGGCACCGGTGGCGGCGCGGCTCAGCACGACGACGGGCCAGGTCTTCGCGAGGCCCGCGAGCGGTTTGTACCACTGCCGCATCTGGTACATGTTGACCGCCCCGTCCGCGAAGTAGACGGCCACGCGGTACTGGAACGGCGGGTGCGGCGGCCTGGCCGCGAGCGTGCGCCGCACGTCGATCACGGCCGACCGATTGCGCACCGCCTTCCGGACGAGCGCGACCGCCTTCTTGCCATCCGAGACCAGACCCACGCATCCAGCCTACCCAGGGCTCTCATGACATGATCGACGCGTGCATGTCGAGCAACACGGGCGCAGGGACGCTCCAGTTCCTGCCCCCGGCTCCGGCGTGAGCTTCGTCATGCCGGTGCTCAACGAGCGCGACTACCTCGGCCGTGCCGTCGAGACCGTCCTCGCACAGGACCTTCCCGGCCCGAGCGAGCTGATCCTGGCGCTCGGTCCCTCGACGGACGGGACGAGTGCTCTGGCCGCCGAGCTCGCGGCCCGCGACGACCGCGTGGTGCTCGTCGAGAACCCGGGCGCCGACATCCCGATCGGCCTGAACCTCGCGATCCGCGCTGCGCGCCACCCCACCGTCGTGCGCGTGGACGCGCACTCCGAGCTCGACCCGACCTACGCGCGACGCGCGCTGGCCACCCTCGATCGCGTCCGGGCGGCGAACGTGGGCGGCGTGATGCGCGCAGACGGCCGCACGCCGTTCCAGCGGGCCGTCGCCCGCGCCTACAACTCCCCCATCGGCCTGGGTGGCGGCGCGTACCACGGCGGCACGCAGGAGGGCGAAGCCGAATCGGCCTACCTCGGCGTCATGCGTCGGGAGGTGCTCGAAGAGGTGGGGCTGTTCGACGAGAGCATCCGCCGCGGCGAGGACTGGGAGCTCAACCTGCGCATCCGCCGCGCCGGCTACCGCGTGTGGTTCGACCCGACGCTCGCCGTCACGTACTGGCCGCGCGAGAGCTGGACCCGCCTCGTGCGCCAGTTCGCGGCGACAGGGCGGTGGCGCGGTGAGCTCGTCCGCCGGTTCGGGCGCGGCAACTCGCTCCGCTTCTTCGCGCCGCCGGCGCTCGTGCTGACGATCCTGCTCGGCATCGTCGTCGGCGTGCTGCAGCTCACCGGCGTGCTGCAGGGATGGTGGGCGGTGGCAGCATCCGTCGTCTACCTCCCCGTGCTCGCGTACGCGCTCCTGATCGTCGGCGTCGCGATCGGCCCTGGCGGCGGGCATGGTTGGCGCGACAAGCTGTGGACCGCCGCGGTGCTCCCCTCCATGCACCTCGCGTGGGGCTGGGGGTTCCTCCTCGGGGTGGTCGGCGGCGCTCACGACACCGTCGACACGTCGCGCCTCGGCAGCCGCAACACTCCCCTGCCCTGACGGCCGGCGGCCACCCGCCCCGCCGTCAGACCTCGATGAAGCGCTGATCCAGGATGCGCGCCACGACCCGCTCGGCGGCGCGGCCGTCGTCGCGGGCGTTGAACTTATCGCGCCACTGCGCGTAGCGGCTCGCGTATTTCGCCGCGTCGTCGGCGGCGAGCGCGGCCACCAGTTCGTCCTGCGTGCGCACCATCGGTCCCGGCGCGTGCGCGGCGAGGTCGAAGTAGAACCCGCGCAGTTCGCCCCGGTAATGCTCCATATCGGGCACGAGGAAGTACATCGGCTTGCCGGTCACCGAGTAGTCGAACATCACGGACGAGTAGTCGGTGATGAGCGCGTCGGCCACGAGCAGCAGCAGGGACGTGTCGGGGAAGCCGGTGACGTCGATCACGCGCGGACCCTCGGCGTCGCGACCCGGCAGCAGGGTGCGCGAGTGCCCGCGGACGAGCACGACCGCGTCGGTGGCCGCGGCGAGCGAGACCGGGTCGACGAAGTCGACGATCTGGTCGCGGTCGTCGCGCCATGTCGGCGCGTACAGCAGCACCCGCTCCCCCGGTCTGATGCCGAGAGCCGCGCGCGTCGCCGTGCCGTCGCCCGTGGTCAGCACGTCGTTGCGCGGGTACCCCTCGACCCAGATCGGTCGCGTGAGGAACGCGTAGGCCTTGCCGAGGATGCGCGCGGCGTAGGGGTTCTGCGCCAGCAGGATGTTCCAGCGCAGCGACTCGCGCACGACAGCGGCCGTGCGGCGCGGGTCGAACCCGGGCCGGTGCAGGGCGAGGCGCTTGAGGGGTGTGCCGTGCCAGGTCTGCAGCACGACCTGGCCCTTCCGCCGTGAGAACCGGCGGCGCAGCCAGTCGTTGACCACGAGCAGCCGTGCGGCGCCGCGGGCGCGCCACCACTCCGGGCTCCCCTCGACGACCGGGATCGCACCTTCCGGCACGGCCACCGACAGGTCGACGACGCTCCAGTAGCGGGTCACTCCGGGCGCGCGGCGCGCGAGCTCCCGGTCGATCGCGAGCGGATTGCAGCTGGCGTTGCGGCCGTAGAAGCTCTCGAAGAAGACGGCGTTCTCGAACCCCGTGGCCGGCCGGGTCGCGTAGCGGCGCTCGAGCGCATCCTGCCCCTCGCCCGAGTCATACGCCGGATCGATCGGCGGTCCGACGCGCAGCGTCCATCCCTCCAGGCTCGCGCGGAGCGTGCCGAGCTGCGTGAGCGGGAGCGCTTCGGGGGGACGGATGCCGCGGCCCGCAGCATCCGTGATGCGCACCTCGTACGACCCCGCGGGCAGCGGCAGCTCGGGGCCGCCCCAGCGCGCGGCGCGCAACGGCAGCGTCGCCGTCCATGTCTTGCCGCGACCGCTGAGGCGGGCGGTCACTCGGGCGCGGGCGCCGACGATCTCGACGGATTCGGGTCGTTCCCCGTCGCCGGAGAGCACGAGAGCGGGGCTCGCCTCCGTCGTGAAGCGCGCGTCGGTCATCCGATTCCTTCCCTCGGGCCGGCGTGGACGGTTCCGGCCAGAATCGCACGGTACACCCTGTCGGCGTTGCGTCCGTCCCGGAACGCGTGGACGCGCGCGTCGAGCGCGACCGCCCGTTCGACGCGGCGCTCACGCTCGTCGTCGGAGCCGAGCACCGCGTCGAGCTGGGACACGGCCTGGGTCCAGTCGTCCGCCCAGTCGTCGCCTGCGACGTCGGCATAGGTGCCGTAGAAGCCGCGCCGGCGCGCGTACTCCTCGACGTCCGGCGCGAGGAACAGCGTGGGCAGCGGCACGAGCGAGGCGTCGAACGCGAGCGACGAGTAGTCGGTGACGAGCGCATCGAGGCCGGGCAGCAGCGGGGTCACATCCGCGACGAGATCGCTGCCGAGCGAGTGGACGAGGTCGGTCGGGAACGGCGGGGCGTAGTCACCGGCACCCAGCGGGTGCGACCGGACCAGGAGCGTCGCGTCGTGACGCCGCAGCACCTCGGCGATCCGAGACCATTCCTCCGCGGTCGGCACGGCGGGGTCGATCGCCCCGTCGCGCCACGTGGGCGCGTAGAGCACGAAACGGCTCGTCGTCCCCGCGCGCGGCACCGCGCGCGCGATCGCGGCACGGGCTGCCACCCGGCGGTCGTCGGCGGTGCCGCGTGAGAGCACGTCGACGCGCGGCTCGCCGGTCACCGGCACGCTCGCATCGGGCAGCGCGAACGCCGATTCGAGCCGGCCCCGCACAAGATGCGACGCAGCCGGCAGCACGCGGATGCGACGGGCCGCCCCGCGGTACATCCACCGCAGCAGGCTCC
>DATEOM010000299.1:0-3176 GCA_035274105.1 Microbacterium sp. | reverse complement strand
GTGCCGGGGTTGACGGCGTTGACGCGGATGCCCTCGCGCAGGTGGTCGGCGGCCATCGCGCGGGTGAGCGAGAGCACGGCGCCCTTCGACGCGCTGTACAGCGCGCGCTGCGGCAGGCCCGCGGTGGCCGCGATCGACGACGTGTTGCAGATCGCCGCGGCAGGAGAGCGCCGCAGCCAGGGCAGAGCCGCCGCCGTGACGCGGGCGATGCCCGTGACGTTGATCGAGAAGACGCGCGCCCACTCGTCGTCGTCGTTGGCGGCGATCTCGCCCTGCGCGCCGATGCCGGCGTTGTTCACGAGGATGTCGATGCGCCCGAACCGCTCGCCGATCTCGGCGATCGCCCGGTCGACCGCGGCGCGGTCCGACACGTCCGCGGCGAACGCCGCGAACCGCGGGTCGGCGCCCGACGGATCCAGGTCGAGCACCGCGACCTCGGCGCCCTCGTCGGCGAGAGCGGTCGCGATCGCGGCCCCGATGCCCGACGCCCCGCCCGTCACGACGGCGACGAGTCCGTCCAGCTGCCGGCCGCTCATCGCGTCGCCTCCCAGGCCACGAACTCCTGGCGCTGTGTGCCGAGGCCCTCGATCTCGATGTCGACGACGTCGCCCGCCTTCAGGTAGGGGAACCTGCCACCGAACGCCACGCCCTGCGGCGTGCCGGTGAGAATGAGGTCGCCGGGCTCGAGGGTGACGAACTGCGAGAGGTGATGCACGATGGCGCGCACGTCGAAGATCATGTCGCTGGTGTTCGAGTCCTGACGGGGCTCGCCGTTGACGAAGCTCTTCAGGGCGAGGTTCTGCGCGTCGACCTCGTCGGCCGTGACCAGCCACGGGCCGGTCGGGTTGAAGCCGTGCGCGATCTTGCCCTTCGACCACTGCCCGCCCGAGATCTCCATCTGGAACGTGCGCTCCGACACGTCGTTGGCGACGACGTAGCCGGCGATGTGCGCGTCTGCCTCGTCGGGGCTGTCGAGGTACGCGGTGCGGCGGCCGATGACGACGCCGAGCTCGACCTCCCAGTCCGTCTTCTCACTGCCCCGGGGGATCGTTACGGCGTCATTCGGCCCGACGACGGTGTTCGAGGTCTTCAGGAAGATGATCGGCACGGTCGGCGGCTCCGCACCCGACTCCCGCGCGTGGGCGGCGTAGTTCTGGCCGATGCAGATGACGGCGCTCGGCCGGGCGATCGGCGCGCCGATGCGCAGCGCGGCCGCACCGTCGAGCTCGGGGAGGAGCCCTCCGGCGATGGCGGCGCTCGTCCGGCCGACGGGGTCATCGGCGAGGAATCCTCCGTCGACATCGGATGTGAGCGGGCGCAGATCGAGGTATCGACCTCCGTCGAGGACGACGGGAATCTCACTGCCGGACTCGCCGAGGCGCGCGAACTTCATGGCTCTCCTGGATTCTCGATGCGGGGCGGCGTCGATGCCGTCGCGGCCCGCGGGCGTGATTGACAGTATAGACATCGGATGTTTACACTGCGAGCGGTTCGATCTCCGAACCGCGAACCGCTGGAGAACCCCCGTGAGCCGCATCGTCGCCTTCGAGACGACAGACGTCCGATTTCCCACGTCGCTGAGCCTCGACGGCTCCGACGCGATGAACCCCGATCCCGACTACTCCGCCGCCTACCTGCGCATCGTGACGGACGCATCGGCTCCTTCGCCGCTCACCGCGGGCGACGCGTCGGACGGCATCTCGGGGCACGCCTTCGTGTTCACGATCGGGCGCGGCAACGACGTGCAGGTCGCCGCGCTCGACGCCCTCGCCGGTCACCTCGTCGGCCGCGAGCTCGAGCCGCTCCTCGACGACATGGGCGCGACCAACCGCGAGCTCATCGGCGACTCGCAGCTGCGCTGGCTCGGTCCCGAGAAGGGCGTCATGCACATGGCGATCGGCGCGGTCGTCAACGCGCTGTGGGACATCAAGGCCAAGCGCGCCGGACTCCCGCTGTGGCAGCTGCTGTCGCGCATGACCCCCGAAGAGCTCGTCGGTCTCGTCGACTTCCGGTACCTCACGAACGCGCTCACGCCCGAGGAGGCCCTCGAGATCCTCCGCGCCGCCGAGCCCGGCCGGGCGGAGCGCGAGCGCGAGCTGCTCGCGACCGGTTACCCGGCGTACACGACCAGCCCTGGATGGCTCGGCTACTCCGACGAGAAGCTCGCGCGACTGTGCCGCGAGGCGATCGCGGACGGCTTCGAGCAGATCAAGCTCAAGGTGGGCGCCGACCTCGCCGACGACATCCGTCGCCTCCGCGTCGCCCGTGAGGTGTGCGGCCCCGACTTCCCGATCGCCATCGACGCGAACCAGCGGTGGGAGGTGTCGGAGGCGATCGCGTGGGTGAACGCGCTCGCCGAGTTCGATCCCGCGTGGATCGAGGAGCCCACCAGCCCCGACGACGTGCTCGGCCACGCCGAGATCGCGCGCGGCATCGCGCCGGTGCGCGTGGCGACCGGCGAGCACGCGCAGAACCGGGTGATCTTCAAGCAGCTGCTGCAGGCGGGTGCCATCTCGGTCATGCAGATCGACGCGGCCCGCGTCGGCGGGGTCAACGAGAACATCGCGAACCTGCTGCTGGCGGCCAAGTTCGGCGTGCCGGTGTGCCCGCACGCCGGCGGGGTCGGCCTCTGCGAGGCCGTGCAGCACCTGTCGATGTTCGACTTCGTCGCCGTCACCGGCACCCGCGAGGGCCGCATGATCGAGTACGTCGACCACCTGCACGAGCACTTCGTGGTGCCGACCGAGGTGCGCGGCGGCGCGTACGTCGCGCCGACCGCGCCCGGCACCGGCATGGAGATGAAGGCGGCCAGCCGCGCCGAGTACGAGTTCGGGACGACGGATGCTGCGGCCTGAGCGCACCGCGCTCCAGAACCCCGCGCTCACACGTCTCGGCTATGGCGCGGCGAACGTCGGCAACCTGTTCCGCGAGCTCAGCGACGACCAGGCCTGGGCGATCCTGGACGCGGCGTGGGAGAGCGGCATCCGTTACTTCGATACGGCACCGCACTACGGCCTCGGGCTGTCGGAGCGGCGTCTCGGCGCGTTCCTGAAGACCAAGCCGCGCGACGAGTTCGTGATCTCGACGAAGGCCGGGCGCCTGCTCCGCCCCAATCCCGATGACGACGGCGGCCTCGACCTCGCCGCCGACTTCCACGTGCCGACGACGCTGCGCCG
>DATEOM010000298.1:0-4196 GCA_035274105.1 Microbacterium sp. | reverse complement strand
TCGGACCGACGCCGACCTCGGACCGACGCCGACCTCGGACCGCCCGCCCGGGTCGCGCGCGGCCGCACGAAGCGCTCCCGGATGCGGGGCCGCGTCCGCCGCCCCCGATAGTGTGGGCACACCGCTCGATCGGCGCGTCCGATGGGGCGGATCCGCCCGACGACCGGGGAGAGGCTCCGCTCGATGATCACCATCACGTTCGACGCGACGTGGTGGGTGGTGCTCGTCTTCGTCGTCGACATCGTGATCCGCATCACCGCGATCATCGTGGTGCCGCGCAACCGCCGACCCACCGCGGCGATGGCGTGGCTGCTGGCGATCTACTTCATCCCGATCATCGGCGTGTTCCTGTTCCTGCTGATCGGCAACCCCCGGCTCCCGCGCAAGCGCCGTCGCAAGCAGGAGCGCATCAACGACTACATCCACGACACCAGCGCGTCGCTGGACTTCGGCACACTCCGCCCGCACGCGCCGAACTGGTTCACGTCGCTGGTGACGCTCAACCGCAATCTCGGCGCGATGCCGCTCGCGGGCGACAACGCCGCGCACCTCATCCCCGACTATCAGGAGAGCCTCGATGCGATGGCGACCGCCATCCGCGAGGCGGAGCGGTTCGTGCACGTCGAGTTCTACATCCTGCAGGCGGATGCGGCGACCGACAACTTCTTCCGCGCGCTCGAAGAGGCGGCGGCGCGGGGTGTGACCGTGCGCGTGCTCCTCGATCACTGGGCGAACCGCGGCAAGCCGTTCTACAAGCGCACCCTCAAGCGCCTGACGGCCATGGGCGCGCAGTGGCACCTCATGCTCCCGGTGCAGCCGCTGCGCGGCAAGTATCAGCGCCCCGACCTCCGCAACCACCGCAAGCTCCTCGTGGTCGACGGCCGGGTGGCGTTCACCGGATCGCAGAACGTCACCGATTCGACGTACAACCTGCGCAAGAACATCAAGCGCGGCCTGCACTGGGTCGACCTCATGGCGCGCATCGAAGGCCCGGTCGTAGCATCCGTCAATGCCGTCTTCTTGAGCGACTGGTACAGCGAGACCGACGAGGTGCTCACCGATCAGATCGACCTCTTCGACGTGCGCAGCGGGCCGGGCGATCTCGACTGCCAGATCATTCCTTCGGGGCCGGGGTTCGAGTTTCAGAACAACCTCAAGCTCTTCGCCGGGCTGCTCTACGCGGCGCAGCGCAAGATCATCGTCGTGAGCCCGTATTTCGTGCCCGACGAGGCGATGCTGCTCGCGATCACGACGGCCTGCCAGCGCGGCATCCATGTCGAGCTGTTCGTGTCGGAGGAGGGGGACCAGGCGATCGTCTACCACGCGCAGCGCAGCTACTACGAGGCGCTGCTGCGTGCGGGCGTCAAGATCTGGATGTACAAGAAGCCGTTCATCCTGCACACGAAGAGTCTCACCATCGACGACGAGGTCGCCATCGTGGGCTCGAGCAACATGGACATGCGCTCGTTCGGTCTCAACATGGAGATCTCGATGCTCGTGCGCGGCGAGGAGTTCGTGCGCCAGATGCGCGGGGTGGAAGACATGTACCGCTCGCTCTCGCGCGAACTCACGCTCGAGGAATGGGAGAAACAGCCGCTGCGCTCCACGGTGCTCGACAATCTCGCGCGACTCACGTCGGCGCTGCAGTAGGGCGTTCTCCCGGAGGATCGTGATCATGACGTGACCGGACTGCTGAGATTCCGGGGCGATGTGCGACACGATATGGGTGACGGATGCCGCGGGGGATGGCATCCGCAGAACTCCAGGAGGCCTCGCATGCCTGTTCACTCCCGTTCATTGCTCGCCGGGCTCGGCCTGGCGTTCCTCGCCGCAGGCCTGCTGACCGCCTGCGCGACGCCCGCCGGCAGCGGCGGCACCCCGACACCGGCGGCGACCGGCAGCGGCGGCTCCAGCGATGAGCAGGAGGTCGGCGCCGCCTGGCTCGACGGCGGCCGCATGATCGGCATCGTCACGCTGGGCAGCTCGACGTGCATCCCCGTCGCCGAGGAGGCGACGTATGAAGACGATGTGGTCAAGGTCGCTCTCGTCGACGCCGAGGGAGATAAGGCCTGCACCGCCGACCTCGTTCCCCGCGTGACCCTCGTCGGCACCCCCGAGGGGGTCGACCCGGCGAACGGAGTCGAGATCGAGGTCTCCGGCGACGGCTGGCACGGCGACACCGACCTCGACGGCGTCGAAGGCCTCGCGGTCGGCGGCGAGACGGACTACCTGCCCAGCGCCGGCTGGACCGACGTCGACGGCCAGTTCGTGATCCTGTCGTGGGGCTCTTCCTCATGCGCGCCGCAGGTCGAGAACACCGAGGCGACGAGCGCGACCGAGGTCACGGTGACCTTCGTGACCCCGCCCGCCGACCAGGTCTGCACGATGGACATGGCCCCGCGGGGCGTCGTGGCCGCCGTGGACGGGATCGAGGACGAGGACGCCGAGACCTTCGCGATCCTCACCGGCGCCGAGTTCGACAACATCCGCATCCCCATCTACCCCAACTGACCCCGGCGATCCCGGATGCCCCGGCCCCGCGGCATCCGGAGTCCGTCGCGTCGTCCGCCCCGCCTTTTTGCTCCGCAGTCACTTCTGGCGCGTTCCGAGGCTCGAGTCCCACCCTTTCTGACTGCGGAACGTCGTGGGTGGGTGTGCGGACTCCGCGGTGGGTACCTTTCGTTCCGCTCGCCTCATTGCTCCGCAGTCACTTCTGGCGCGTTCCGAGGCGCGAGTCCACCCTTTCTGACTGCGGAACGTCGTGGGCGGGTGTGCGTACCCCGGCGGCGGGTACCTTTCGTTCCGCAGTCGCTCTTGGCGGGTTCCGGTCTTCAAGACCCGCCGTTTGTGACTGCGGAGCGGCGACGCGGGTTCCTCCCCAGGGGGCGCGGCGGTGCCGTCGTCCACAGAAGGCTGAACCGAGTTCCGCCGCGAGCGAATGCGCGGTCAGGATCGGGCGGCATGCGCAGAATGCCGTTGCCGGACGATCTCGGGAAGGTCTTCACGATCGCGGAGGCGAGAACCGCCGGTGTCCCGAGGTCGAGGCTGCGGGCCCTCGACCTCGACACCCCGTTCCGCGGGCTCCGCGTGGTGTGCGACGAGGTCCCCGCGCTGCCGGGAGGCCGGCCGAAGGCGGAGTCGGCCGCCGCAGCCATCCGGGAGAACGCCCTCCTCTACGCACGGGTGATGCCCGGGAATCAGTTCTTCTCGCACGTGACCGCTGCGGTGTTGTGGGGGCTGCCGCTCCCGTCTCGCGTCCTGACCGACGCGTTCGGTCGTCCCCGCATGCTCGATGTCGCAGTGCGGGCGCCGCTACGGCATCCCCGGCACGACGGAGTTCTCGGCCACCAGGCAAAGCAGCGGAGCGTCGCGGTCGTCGATCACGCGACCCACGGCGTTCGGCTGACCAGTCCCGCGTTCACGTGGGTGATGCTGGCGACGGTCGTGCGCGACGAGTACGACCTGGTGGCGATCGCGGACGGAGTCGTCCGCGAGCAGATGTTCTCGGGGGACCCGCCGCCGCTCGGCACTCGTGAGCAGCTCGAGTCGGCGGTGCGCTCTGGGCGCAGAGTGGGCATCAGGGCGTTGAGGGATGCGCTGCCTCGTGTGCGCACTCGTTCGGCATCACGGATGGAGACCAGGTGCCGGCTCATCATCGTCGACGCGGGTCTGATCGAGCCGGTCCTGAACCATACGGTGTTCGATTCGATCGGGGGACCTATCGCAGTCGTCGATCTCGCATATCCCGAGCTGAGGATCGCCATCGAGTACGAGGGCGAACACCATCTGCGCGATCCGGAGCAATGGGCGAAGGACATCGCTCGCTATGAGGCGCTCGCCAACGCCGGGTGGTTCGTCATCCGCGTCACGAAGAACGACGTGTTCGACGGCCGTGCCGGCCTTGTCCGCCGGGTCCGGTCGGCCGTCCGCTCGCGTCGCTGACCGCGACCTCCGCCCCCACCGCTGACCGCGACCTCCGCCTCGCCGCTGACCGCGACCTCCGCCCCCACCGCTCCGCAGTCACTCCGGGTCGATGTTTGCAGCAGGAGGTGACCGAAAGTGACTGCGGAACGGAGGAGCGCCGGGAGTCGGGCGCGGGGGAGGGGGCGGGACGGATGCTGCGGCCCGCGGCATCCGGAATCGGGTCAGGCATCCGCCCGCACGAGAAGGTCGCCGATCTCGCAGTCGAGCGCCCG
>DATEOM010000297.1:0-6889 GCA_035274105.1 Microbacterium sp. | reverse complement strand
GGGGACGCAGCAGGGGACGCAGCATCCGTCTCCGCTCCGACGGGTCCGTCGTCGTCCTGAACGGCCGTCGGATCCAGGCCCGCGGCGGCCGCGATGGCGGCCTCGCGCTGCACTTCGAGCACGGCGGTGAGGGCCGCGACCGCCGCGGCGCCGCGCTCCGGCTCGGGAGCCAGGCTCGGCAGGCTCGACCGATCGCCGTAGCCGCCGTGACGCTCGTCGCGGATGATCTCGCCGTGACGCAGCTCGATGACGCGACGCTGCATCTGGTCGACGAAGCCCGCCTCGTGCGTGGCCATCACGACGGTGGTACCGCCGGCGTTGATACGCGCCAGCAGCTGCATGATGTCGATGGATGTCGCGGGATCGAGGTTTCCGGTCGGCTCGTCGGCGAGCAGGATCTGGGGCCGGTTGACGAGCGCGCGCGCGATCGCGACGCGCTGCTGCTCACCGCCCGACAGCTCGTGCGGGAACCGCTTCTCCTTGCCGGCGAGGCCGACGAGGGCGAGCACCTCGGGGACCGCCTGCTGGATGAAGCCGCGCGACGACCCGATGACCTGCAGCGTGAACGCCACGTTCTGGAACACGGTCTTGGTCGGCAGCAGCCGGAAGTCCTGGAACACCGCCCCGACGTGGCGCCGGAAGTACGGCACCTTGCGGTTCGACAGCGTGCGCAGGTCGCGGCCGAGGACGACCACCCGGCCATCGGACGGCGTCTCCTCGCGGAGGATGAGGCGCAGGCAGGAGGACTTGCCGGATCCCGACGCGCCGACGAGGAAGACGAACTCCCCGCGCAGCACCTCGAAATCGACATCGCTCAGGGCGGGTTTGGAAGTGCCGCGAAAGCGCTTCGTGACGTTCTCGAACCGGATCATGGCCTAACGAGCCTATGCGGCGGCCCCGGGCCGCGGTCCAGCGACACTCATCGTTTCCGCATCGGATCACCGAGTGCGGGCTCGATCAGTCGTCGTCGTCCTTGCGCTTGCGCCAGCGGATGCCCGCCGAGATGAAGCCGTCGAGGTCACCGTCGAACACGATCGCCGGATTGCCCACCTCGTGGCCGGTGCGGAGGTCCTTGACGAGCTGCTGGCCGTAGAGGAAGTACGAACGCATCTGGTCGCCCCAGCTGGCCGTGATCGTACCCGCGAGCTCCTTCTTCTTCGCCGCCTCTTCCTCCCGCTTGAGCAGGAGCAGGCGGGTCTGGAGCACGCGCATCGCAGCCGCGCGGTTCTGGATCTGCGACTTCTCGTTCTGCATCGACACCACGATGCCGGTCGGGATATGCGTCAGGCGCACGGCGGAGTCCGTCGTGTTGACGGACTGTCCGCCCGGACCCGAGGAGCGGAACACGTCGACGCGCAGGTCGTTCTCGGGGATGTCGACCTCGACGGCCTCCTCCATCACCGGGATGACCTCGACCGCGGCGAACGAGGTCTGGCGCTTGTCGGCAGAGCCGAAGGGGCTGATGCGCGCGAGACGGTGCGTGCCGGCCTCGACCGAGAGCGTGCCGTACGCGTAGGGGGCGTCGATCTCGAACGTCGCCGACTTGATGCCGGCGCCCTCCGCGTAGGAGGTGTCCATCACCTTCACCGCGTACTTGTGACGCTCGGCCCAGCGCAGGTACATGCGCAGCAGCATCTCGGCGAAGTCGGTGGCGTCGTCGCCGCCCGCGCCGGAACGGATCGTGACGACCGCGGAGCGCTCGTCGTACTCGCCGTCGAGCAGGGTCTGCACCTCGAGCTGACTCACGATGTCTTCGAGCTCGGCGATCTCGTGACGGGCCTCCTCGGCGGAGTCCTCGTCGTCCATCTCGTTGGCGAGCTCGACGAGCACGTCGAGGTCGTCGAGGCGCTGCTCGACGTCGGTGACGCGCTTGAGCTCGGCCTGACGGTGGCTGAGCGCGCTGGTGACCTTCTGCGCCTTCTCGACGTCATCCCAGAGATTGGGAGCGCCGGCCTCCTCACTGAGGCGGGCGATGTCGGCGTTGAGTGCCTCGACGTCGACCACGGCCTTGATGTCGGCGAACGTGGAACGCAGGGCCTGGATGTCGGCGGAGGGATCGAAGTCGAGCATGACACTCCAGACTAACGTGGAAGCGATGACCGATCACACAGGCTCCCCCACCGCTCGCGACGTGCTGTGGCGGTTCGGCCCGATGGTTTACGGGCCCACTGTGCTGTTCGCGCTCGGCGAGGGCGCCGTCATCCCGCTGATCCCCGTCATCGCCGCACAACTCGGAGCGGATGTCGCCACCGCTGCTCTGGTCGCCTCCGCACTCGTCGTGGGCCAGCTCTGCGGCAACATCCCCGCCGGCTGGGCGGTCGCGCGCATCGGCGAGCGCCTGACGATGGCCATCGCGGGGGTCGTCTCGCTCGCCGGCGTGGTGGGCATGGCCTTCGCGCCCTCCCTCGGCATCTTCGCGATCGCCGTCTTCCTCATCGGCTTCTGCGCTGCAGCCTTCGGCCTGGCACGCCACTCGTTCATGACCACGCGAGTGCCGCTGTCGTTCCGCGCCCGCGCGCTGTCGCTGCTCGGCGGCACGTTCCGCCTCGGCATGTTCATCGGACCGTTCGTCGCGGCGGCGCTCCTCGCACTGTTCGGGGACGAGCATGCCGCGATCTGGTTCTTCGGCGGATGCCTCGTGGCCACGGTGCTGCTGGTGCTTCTCGGTCCGGATCCCGAGAAGCAGTTCATCCCGCCGACCCCCGCGGGGATGCGCGAGGACGCCGTCGACACGGAGGACACCGGTGAGCCGGTGACCGGGTCGATTCCGGTCCCTCGCACGCGCGGTGCGGCGGAGAGCCCAGGCCCGGGAACCGGCGTCATCCGGACGATGTGGCGGCACCGCCGCGTACTCTCGACGCTCGGCCTGGCCGCGGCATCCCTCTCGTCCGTCCGCTCCGCCCGCCAGGTCGTGCTGCCGCTGTGGGGTGTGTCGATCGGCCTCGACGCCCAGACCATCGCGCTCGTCGTCGGCATCTCGGGCGCCATCGACTTCGCCCTCTTCTATGCCAGCGGGCAGGTCATGGATCGCTTCGGCAGGCTGTGGGCCGCGCTCCCGGCGATGGTCCTGATGGGCGCGGGCTTCGTCGCGCTCGCCTTCACGCACGACCTCCCGCAGGCGGCGATGTGGTTCGCGATGTTCGCGGCGGTGCTCGGCGTCGGCAACGGACTGTCGAGCGGCATCCTGCTCACGCTCGGCGCCGACGTCGCTCCCAAGGCCGACCCGGCGCCGTTCCTCGGCTCGTGGCGCACGCTCACCGACGCCGGCGGGGCGGTCGCGCCCCTGCTGGTGTCGGGCATCGCCGCCGTCGCCTCGCTCGCCGTCGCGACCGGGGTCATGGGCGCGATCGGCCTCGTCGGCGCGCTCGCCTTCGTGCGGTGGGTCCCGCGCTACGTGCCGCGGACCCGCCCGTGAGCGAGGTCGTGCAGTTCTGCCGCAGCCGCAACGACGGGCGGCGATGCACCCGCCCGCTCGGGCATGCCGGTCTTCACCGCCACCGCACGATCATGTGGACGGATGCCGGGTCCGATCCCGCGCACTGCTCCGGGTCGGGCGCGCCGGGTGATCCCGCCGCGAGGCTCGCCGACGGCTTCCCCGACGGCCGCGCGCTGTGCCCGGTGTGCCTCAGATTCCTCCCGCTCGACGACGGCAGGCTGGTGGCGCACGACACCTCGGACCCGGAGGAGACGGATGCTGAGGCCCGGCGTCGTCGCGAGTGGTTCAACGCCTTCGGCTGGTAGTCGACGCGTCAGGCACAGTTGCGCCGCACGGCCTCCGCGCCCGGAGACCCCGGGCGCTTTCTCAGAGAACCGCGGGATCGGCACGGATCAAGCTCGGCGTGCATTCGCGCATGGAGGCGGTGGCGCTCGCCGCCCGCGCCACAGCCACTGCCGACGTCTAGCGCGCAGTCCCTCCGCATCAGCGCAGTGCGGTGCGGCTGGTCGCCGTGGCTTCGAGGGCGACGCCGTCGGGCACGAACACGGTGACGATCGGCGGATGCCACTGCCCCGCGACGGTGACGCGGGCCGAGACGCCGTCGGGGGTCGACGCCGCGACGAGACGCGCGTCCGGGCCGAGGTCGCTCATCATCGCCTCCGCCTCGCGGCGCACGCCGGCGTCGGTCAGGGTCGCGACCGGCTCGCCGTCGACGACCGCCAGGTCGAAGCCGTCGGCAGCGGCCAGGGCCGCGGCATCCGCGACCGCATCCAGCTGCTTCTGCGCGAGATACAGGCTGGTCGCGGCCGTGCACACCAGGATCACCGCGATCGCGAGCACGGCGTACCCGAGGGTGAGGATGAGGATGCTGCCTTCGTCGTCGGGCTCCAGAGCCTGGGCGCGCGCGGTGAGGGTGCGACGCACGCGCGGCGTGAGGGTGCGACGCACGCGCGCGGTCAGGGTGCGACGCACGCGCGGGGTCACCTTTCGCTCCAGAAACGCGAGACCTTATGCGCGCCCGACGCCTCGATCGGGATCGCGGCGATGCGGTCGAGCTCGAGCACCGGCGGCACCAGCGGCAGCGTGACCAGCGTGCGAACGCTCACCTGGAGTGTCGCGCCGGCACGAGGGCAGGCGGCTCCCGATGGCGTGCAGTCGATCGAGACATCCACGTCGTCGAGTCCGTACTCCTCGGAGACGGCCGCTAAGACAGCGTCAGCCCGGGCGCGCGCGTCGTCGACGTCGGTCGCCGTCGACACGGCACGAGCGATATGCCGTGCCGCAGCCTCGGCTCCGAGGCTCTGACCCTGGATGAGCCCGAGCGCGACGATCAGGTAGACGAGCGGCACGAGCAGGACGAGACCGACAAGGATGAACTCGAGCGCCGCGGAGCCGCTGTCGTCACCGAGCGGATCTGCGGGCGGGGTGTCAGTCGAGCGATTCGACGGGCGCATGCGCCGTCACCTCCAGCCCTCGCGGCGCGCCGAGCAAGCCGACCAGCGGCAGCGTCGCCCGGACGCGCACCTCGACCGTCTCCTGACCGAGTGACGCCGCCTCCGCCACGGTGACGTCGGTCGCGTACTCGGCGCCGATGGTGCGACCCACGATGTCACGCGTGCGCTGAGCGCCGTCGGCGAGCGTCGTGTCGGCGAGCGCTGCGTGGTACGCACCCTCGACGGCCGCATCATGGACGACGTTGCGGACGTACACCGCGAGACCGAACTGCAGTACGCCCAGCGTCAGCACGGTCAGCAGCGTTCCGACGAGGACGAACTCCACGGGACTCGCCCCGGCGTCGTCGCGAAGGTCCGCGGCGACTCGGGCGCGCACGCCCAGCATCGCGCGGGCCAGGACGACGCGCACGGCGTCAGAGCCCGGAGACGCGGCTGATCGCCTGCTCGAACAGGTCGGCCAGTGCCGGACCGGCCATGGCCCAGATCACGACGACGAGCCCTGCGGTCATCAACGTGATGAGGACCCACCCCGGCACGTCGCCTCGCTCGTCATCGGCGAGATCGAGCGCCGCCGTCCGAAGGCGAGCCGCGAGGCGCAGCATCCGTGCTTTCATCATTTCTCCTTCCGGCATCAGCCGAGTCCGAGTCGAAGCATGAAGATCCCGGGGAACACCGCGAACAGCACGCTGAGGGGCAAGATCAGGAAAACGAGAGGGAAGAGCATGTAGATCTCCTTCCGTCCCGCGCGTTCGATGAGCGTGCGCTTGGCGTCTTCACGGGCGTCGATCGCCTGCGCCTGCAGCACGTGGGCGAGCGGGGCGCCGCGCTCGATCGCCGCGACGAGCTGGTCGATCGCGCGGGTGAGGGCGGGGATCTCGAGGCCCGCGGCGAGGCGCGTGAGCGACTCCGACAGCGGTGAGCCGGTACCGACCGCGACGACGACACCGCGCAGTTCGGCGGTGAGCTCCCCTGCGCCGACGTCGCTGACGCGCCGGAGCGAGTCGAGGATCCCCTCGCCTGCCGACAGGCACAGCGCGAGGAACTCCAGCACCGTCGGCAGTTCCTCCTCGATGCGTGCGGCTCGCGCCCGTGCCGCGCGCGTGAGCCCCGCGTCGTACGCGATCGCTGCCGCCACAGCGGCGACCGGCGGGAGCAGCCCGAGGACGGGCGAGCCGCGGCCGACGAGCATGAGCACGACGACGACTCCGCCGCCGATCGCGAGGCCCGCGATCGCCCAGGCGAGCTGGCGCCCGCGGAATCGCGCCGCGTCGATCGTCCACGCCGCCTGGTGAAGACGCCGCGTGAGCACCGCGTCGCCACCGGCGAGCCGTGCGAGGCGCCGCTGCGCGAAGGCCGACCACGCGAACGGCGATCCTCCGGCCGGGGCCGCCACATGGAGGCCGCGCGGGTCGGTGACATCCCGGATGTACGGCGCGATCCGCCGCGCCAGGCTGGGTGCGCCCCACCGCGGCGCGAGCGAGATCAGCAGGCAGACCCCGACGCCGAGGGCGGTGCCGATCACGACGGCGTAGGCGACGTCACCCATCGCGAACCCGATCACCCGAACCACCGCCGCGGCTCAGGCAGGCGGCCGAGCCTGATCATGAGCCGGTACGCGACGAGCGACACCGCGGCACCGATGAGGATGAGCGCGATGCCGCCCGGACTGCCGTACGCGCGGGCGCCCTCCGGCCTCATCGCGAGCATCGCGAGGATCACCCACGGCGCGATCACGCCGAGCACCGCCGCGCCGCGGATCCACGACTGCCGCGATTCAACCTCGGCCCGCAGCGCCGCGTCCGCGCGCACCGACGACGCAAGTGCCCGCAGCACCGTCGTGAGCTCCGTTCCCCCGACTTGCCGTGCCATGCGGAGCGTCTCCACGATGCGGTCCGCGACGGGGTCGGCGAGGTTCGTCTTGAGCCGCTGGATGCTCGAATCGAAGTGCCCCGACGCCGCCATGTCTCGCGCGAACGCCGCGAACGCCGGCCGCAGCTCG
>DATEOM010000296.1:0-6098 GCA_035274105.1 Microbacterium sp. | reverse complement strand
CACGCAGCTGATCTTCCCCTTCTGGTACGACGGGATCCTGACGCTCATGCCCGCGTCGGTGGCGCTCCTCGTCGTCCGCAACGTGCTGCTCGTGGGCCTGTTCGCCTGGGTCGTGGTGCGCCTGGCGCGGGTGCGCGTGCTCCGGCCGGTGCCCTTGCGCGTGCCAGAGTAGGTCGGGGCCGCGCCACCGTCCGGCTCCGCGACACCCCTCGAGAACCGGAGGTTCGAATGCTCGTCGCCTTCTCCGTCGCCCCCAGTGGGACCGGCCGCGCCGACGGCTCGGTGCACGACGCCGTGGCCGCCGCCGTGCGGGTGGTCCGCGACAGCGGCCTGCCCCACCGCACGACGTCGATGTTCACCGAGATCGAGGGGGAGTGGGACGAGGTCTTCGACGTGGTCAAGCGCGCCACCGACGCGGTGGCGCCCTACGGCTCGCGGGTGTCGCTCGTGCTCAAGGCCGACATCCGCCCCGGGTACTCGGGCGAGCTCGACGGCAAGATCGAGCGGCTCGAGGCTGCGATCGCCCGCCAGGCGGGCGAGGCCGACGCCGACTGACAGTGATGATTGGTGTGGGAGCCCCGCAGCGGTTGTGCTGACTCACCGACTGACTGACTACGGGTCTTGAACGCGATCTGTCGCTCGATCGCTGCGGGGCTGCCGTGCACTCACCGTGCGAGGGTTGTGACCTCATAGGAGCCTGTGCCAGCAGGCACCCATCACTGTCTTGTCCGCTCGCTCTCGGATGGTGCGTGCCGTCCGATCAGCGTTGAGAGGAAGGGACGGCGATGACCACCATCGCACGAGAAGAGCACGACGAGAAGGCCGCAGTCGTGGCGGGTATCGACACGCACGGCGACACGCACACCGCGGCGGTCATCGACATGACCGGTCGGCTGCTCGGGACCGCGCAGTTCCCCGCGAACCGGTCCGGGTATGCCGCACTGTTGGGCTGGGCATGCGCGTTCGGCGTGCTCCTGATCGCAGGAATCGAGGGCACCGGCGCCTACGGAGCCGGTCTCGCCCGGCACCTACGGGACGCGGGCATCGAGCTGCGAGAGATCGACCGCCCCGACCGAAAGACCCGCCGCTTCGCCGGCAAGTCCGACCCGCTCGACGCGGAAGCCGCCGCCCGGGCCGCGCTGGCCGGCACACGAGCGGGGATCCCGAAAGACCGGTCCGGGAAGGTGGAGGCCCTCCGCAACCTGCGAGTCGCCCGACACAGCGCCATCACCCAGCGCGCAGACTGTCAACGCCGGATGAAGACGATCATCATCACCGCGCCCGATGCGCTCCGGGAACGGTTGCGGCGTTTGCCGGACCGGGAGCTGATCGAGGTCTGCGCCGCGGCCCGCCCCGACCCCACACGCGCCGACGAACCCGAGCAGGCAGCGAAGATCGCACTACGTGCCCTGGCTCGCCGCCACCAGTCTTTGACCGACGAGATCACCGAGCTCGACGCCCTCATCGGACCTCTCGTCGCGCGGATCAACCCACGTCTGCTCGCCCTCAACGGCGTCGGCGCCGACGTCGCCGGACAACTCCTGGTCACCGCCGGAGAGAACCCCGACCGGCTCCGGTCCGAAGCCGCCTTCGCGATGCTCTGCGGTGTCGCGCCGATCCCCGCCTCATCCGGAAAGACTCACCGACACCGCCTCAACCGCGGCGGGGACCGGCACGCGAACGCTGCGCTCTACCGCATCGTGCTCTGTCGGCTCCGCTGGGATCCCAGAACCCGCATCTACGCCGACAGACGCACCACCGAGGGTCTTTCGAAGAAGGACATCATCCGCTGCCTCAAACGCCTCATCGCCCGCGAAATCTACGCCGCCCTCACCACTTGACATCCATAGGAGCATCGCCCGGCGGATAACCTGGGCCGGTGAATCCGCCCGACCCCACCGCCGCCGAGCCCGCCGAGCGCGCCGAGCGCGCCGAGCCGACGCTGCCGATCGGCGTGGGGCCGTGGCCGGGCGGTCCCGACGCCTGGCCTGACGACCCGCGGTACGACCGTGATCTTCTGGCCAACGGCGACGCGCGCAACGTCGTCGACGGCTACCGGTACTGGACGATGGACGCCATCGTCGCCGACCTCGACACGCGCCGCCACGCGTTCCACGTCGCGATCGAGAACTGGCAGCACGACATGAACATCGGCTCGATCGTGCGCAGCGCCAACGCGTTCCTCGCCGCCGAGGTGCACATCATCGGCAAGCGCCGCTGGAACCGCCGCGGGGCGATGGTCACCGACCGCTATCAGCACGTGCGCCACCACGAGTCCGTCGACGCCTTCACCGAGTGGGCGGATGCCGCGTCCCTGCCGGTCATCGCGATCGACAACGTCGACGGCTCGCTGCCGTTGCCCGCCGCGCACCTGCCCGAGGCGTGTGTGCTGCTGTTCGGCCAGGAAGGACCCGGACTGTCGCCGGAGGCGCTGGCGGCAGCATCCGGAACCGTCCAGATCGAGCAGTACGGCTCGACCCGCTCGATCAACGCGAGCGCCGCCGCGGCGGTCGTCATGTACGAGTGGTGCCGCCGCTGGGCGTGACCGCGCTCACGCGCCGGCGGTGAGCCAGGCCGAGCCCCGTACGCGCCAGCCGAGGGTGACGAGCCGGGCGAGCATGTAGACGCCGAAGAACGCGACGGCGAGCCACGCCAGCCCGGCCGCCCCGACCGGGTGCAGCCAGGCGACGAGCACAAGCGCGGGGACGAAGGGCACGAGATTCAGCACCCCGACGATCGCGAGGTATCTCGCGTCGCCGGCGCCGATGAGCACGCCGTCGAGCACGAACACCACGCCGCACACCGGCTGGGCGATCGCGAGCACGATGAGCGCGGG
Source organism: Microbacterium sp. (assembly GCA_035274105.1). Taxonomy (GTDB): domain Bacteria; phylum Actinomycetota; class Actinomycetes; order Actinomycetales; family Microbacteriaceae; genus Microbacterium. The sequence goes on along the minus strand of DATEOM010000296.1, from coordinate 3,262 downwards.
CTGAACCAGGGTGGCGATGCCGGAATCGCCGGTGAACGCCAGCCCGATGACTCCCGACAGCGCCCCGATGATCGCGCCCGTGATCACCCCGAACCACGCGCCCCACGCGACGGTGCGGCCGAGCACGCGGCGCACCAGCGGGGTGTCTTCGGCGCCGAGGCCCTTGCCGATGAGGGCCTGAGCGGCGATGGCGAGGGCATCGAGCGCGAACGCCGCCGTCGAGAAGATCGTGAAGGCGACCTGCCAGCCGGCGAGCTCGACCGTGCCGAGCCCGGTCGCGACGGCGACCGTCGCGAGGAGCGCGATCCGCAGCGACACCGTGCGCAGGAACAGCCACCCGCCGGATCGCGCCGAGCCTCGCACGCCCTCGCGCTGAGGACGGATGGATGCCTCGTGCCGACGCGCGAGCCGCCCGATGACGACCGCGTACGCCGCCACCATGCCCCACTGCGCGACGACGGTGCCGATCGCGGAGCCCGCGATGCCCCACCCGAAGCCGTAGATGAAGAGCCAGTTGAGCAGGGCGTTGGCGGCGAAGCCGAGGCCGGCGATCCACAGCGGCGTCACCGTGTCTTGCATGCCGCGCAGGAGCCCCGTGGCGGCGAAGACCACGAGCATGGCCGGAAGGCCCCACATCGAGATGCCGAGGTAGATCTCGGCCTGCTGCGCGACCTCGGGCGTCGCACCGAACAGGCCGACGAGGAACGGCGTCGCGACGTAGCCGACGAGCGCCAGCACCGCGCCGATGCCGAGCGCGAGCCACGTGCCGTCGATGCCCACCGACACCGCACGCGACGGGTCGCCCGCCCCGAACCGGCGCGCCACCGCGGGCGTCGTCGAGTACGCGAGGAACACCATCAGCCCGACGATCGTCTGCAGCACCGCGCTCGCGATGCCGAGTCCGGCGAGCGGCTCGACGCCGAGGTGGCCGACGAGCGCCGAGTCGACGATGAGGAAGAGCGGCTCGGCGATCAGGGCGCCGAGCGCCGGCACCGCGAGCCGCAGGATGTCGCGGTTCAGGGTGTCGGTCGTCACCCCTCGAGCCTAGGAGGCGGCGACGACACCGGGGCGCAGCATCCATTCATCACAATGTCGTCACGAGCGGGGATCGGGCCGCTCCCGAGAGTTGTCCAGGCTTGGGACGACTACCCTGGAACGCATGACCGATGCCCCCCGCTCCGGTCTCGCGCTCGAGGAACTCAGCGCCGAGATCCGCCCCCAGGACGACCTGTTCCGCCACGTCAACGGCAGCTGGCTCGAACGGACCGAGATCCCGGAGGACAAGGCGCGGTGGGGTTCGTTCCACCTCATCGCGGAGCAGGCCGAGAAGGACGTGCACGCGATCGTCGAGGAGTCGCAGCAGGCCGAGCCGGGCACCGAGGCGCGCAAGATCGGCGACCTCTACACGAGCTTCATGGACACCGAGCGCATCGAGGCGCAGGGAGCCGCCCCGCTCGCCGACTCGCTCGCGCGCGTCGAGGCGATCGAAGACATCCCCGGGTTCCTCCGCACGATCGGCGAATTCGAGCGCGACGGCGTCGCCGCGCTGATCCACCTGTACTTCGAGCCCGACCCGGGCAACCCCGAGCGCTACGTGCCGTTCTTCATCCAGGGCGGCCTGTCGCTTCCCGACGAGAGCTACTACCGCCTCGACAACTTCCAGGAGACGCGTATCGCGTTCCGCAGCCACGTGCAGCGGATCCTCGAGCTCGCGGGCGTGGACGAGGCCGAGGCATCCGCCGACCGCATCGTCGCGATCGAGACGGAGCTCGCCACGCACCACTGGGACAACGTCTCGAGCCGCGACGCGGTGAAGACGTACAACCTCAAGACGTGGGACGAGGTGCAGGTAATCGTCGGCGTCGACCTGACGCCGTGGCGCGAGGGCGCGGCCCCTGACCACGCGGACGCATTCGCCGAGATCAACGTCTACCAGCCGAGCTTCTTCGAGGGCCTCGGCGCCCTGCTCGTCGAGGATCGCCTCGAGGACTGGAAGGCGTGGCTGCGGTTCGCGGTCGTGCACTCCGCCGCGCCGTTCCTCTCGGAGGAGTTCGTCGCCGAGAACTTCGGGTTCTACGGCACGCAGCTCACCGGCGTCCCGGTCAACCGCGAGCGGTGGAAGCGGGGCGTCAGCCTCACCGAGGCCGCGATGGGCGAGGCCATCGGCCGCGTCTACGTCGAGCGTCACTTCCCGCCCGCCGCCAAGGAGGCGATGGACGAGCTCGTCGGCAACCTCATCGAGGCGTACCGGCAGTCGATCGCGGAGCTCGAATGGATGAGCCCCGAGACCCGTGAGCGGGCGCTCGCGAAGCTCGACGCGTTCACCCCGAAGATCGGGTACCCGGTGAAGTGGAAGGACTACTCCACCCTCGAGATCGACGCCGAGGACCTCGTCGGCAACGTCCGCCGCGCGCACGTGTGGGAGCACGACCGCCAGCTCGCGAAGGTCGGGCAGCCCATCGACCGCGACGAGTGGTTCATGACCCCGCAGACGGTCAACGCGTACTACAACCCGCTCATGAACGAGATCGTCTTCCCGGCGGCGATCCTGCAGTACCCGTTCTTCGACGTCGAGCGCGACGCCGCGGCCAACTACGGCGGGATCGGCGCGGTGATCGGCCACGAGATCGGCCACGGCTTCGACGACCAGGGCAGCCGCTTCGACGGCGACGGGTCGCTGCGCGACTGGTGGACCGACGACGATCGCGCCGCCTTCGAGGAGCGCACCAAGAACCTCATCGCCCAGTACGACGCCCTCGTGCCGCAGGGGCTCGCCGACGAGAACCACGTGAACGGCGCGCTCACCATCGGCGAGAACATCGGCGACCTGGGCGGCCTCGGCATCGCGATCAAGGCCTACACCCTGTCGCTGGGGAAGGACTCGGACGGCGAGCCCGCCGAGGCCCCGGAGCTCGACGGCTTCACGGGCATCCAGCGTCTGCTGCTGAGCTGGGGACAGATCTGGCAGCAGAAGGGACGGGATGCTGAGACCATCCGTCTGCTCACGATCGACCCGCACTCGCCCAACGAGTTCCGGTGCAATCAGATCGTGCGCAACATCGACGCGTTCTACGATGCCTTCGGTGTGACCGAGTCGGACGCGCTCTGGCTCGACGAGGATCAGCGCGTCACCATCTGGTGAGAAGCGGGCCGCTCCCGGCCTGTCAGCCCCGCAACAACTTCAAGGGGAGGGGAACCTCGTGGGCATGGAGCCCAGAAAGGATGCCGAGTCGCTTCGGGGGGCGCGACGGAGCACCGGCCG
>DATEOM010000295.1:0-2444 GCA_035274105.1 Microbacterium sp. | reverse complement strand
CCCGTGAGCGCGCGGCGCCCGGTCGACGTGCGGGCGTGGCTCGGCGGCATCCGTCTGTCCGGCTTCATGGTCATCATGATGGGCCTGGTCGTGCTCGCGGCCTTCGTGCTCGTGCCGACGATCGGCACCTATGTCGACCAGCGACAGCAGGTGACCGCGCTCGAGGCGGCGGTGCAGCTGAGCCGCGACGAGGTCGCCGAGCTCGAATCGCAGCGCGACCGCTGGCAGGACCCCGCCTACATCACGACGCAGGCGCGCGAGCGGCTGTACTACGTGAAGCCCGGCGAGGTGGTGTACCTCGTCGACGATGATCTTCCACCCGAGCTCGCGCCGCAGGAGCAGGACCCGGTGAGCGATGAGCTCCAGGCCGCCGACGCGGACTGGATGTCGAAGCTCGTGCGCTCGGTCACCGAGGCAGGTCTCGCGCAGACCGTGGCGCCCCTGACCGTGGGCGTGCCCGACCCCGAACCCTCGACCACGCCCGCGCCGTGAACGACGCCGGCCGCCGCGGCAGACGGCGGCGTCTCCGCGCGGCCCCGGTCCAGGACCGTCCCAGGTGTCGCCGGTAATCTGAGCCCGACCAAGGAGCCCTCTGTGACGACCCCGCCGTACCCCCCTGTCAGCGACGCCGATCTCGCCGTGCTGCGCGAGCAGCTCGGTCGTCCCGCGCGCGGCGTGGTGGGCATCGCCGCGCGCTGCGTCTGCGGCAACCCCACCGTCGTCGCGACGTCGCCGAGGCTTCCCGACGGCACGCCGTTCCCCACGTTCTACTACCTCACGCACCCCGCGGCGACGGCCGCGATGTCGGTGCTCGAAGCCGACCACGTGATGCGCGAGCTGTCCGACGAGCTCGCCGCCGACGACGACGTCGCCGCCGCGTACCAGCGCGCGCACGAGGCCTATCTGCGCGACCGCGCCGTGTTCGGCGAGGTCGACGAGATCGCCGGCATCTCCGCCGGCGGCATGCCGACCCGCGTGAAGTGCCTGCACGCGCTCGCCGGTCACGCCCTCGCCGCGGGCCCCGGCGTCAACCCGATCGGCGATCGCGCGCTGGCCATGTCGTCGTGGTCGCCCGAGCGCTGCGTGTGCGCGGAGCCGGGATCGGACGGATGATCCGGCGCCTCGTCGCCGGGGTCGCCGCGGCCGCCGTCGCGATGACCCTCGTGGTGGCCGCTCCCGCGGCGGCACAGGCCGCCCCGGCCGGCGACCCCGTGCGCAACGCCGAGTACTGGCTGACCGACTACGGCGTCGAGAAGGCGTGGGAGACGACACGCGGCGCCGGTGTCAAGATCGCCGTCATCGACACCGGGATCGGGCGCGGTCCCGTCGAGTTCGCCGGCGCGGTCGCCGGGGGCACGGATGTCTCGGGCGGCGGCTCGTCCGACGGGCGCACGCCCGTCGGCGCCGTCGATAAGGACCACGGCAGCTGGGTCGCCTCCCTCGCCGCGGGCAGGGGCACCGGCCCCGGCACCGGAATGATCGGCGTGGCGCCCGAGGCGCAGCTGCTGTCGGTGTCGGTCGCCTTCGGCTCGGCGGCTCAGCGTCCGTTCTCGGACCAGATCGCCGACGCGATCCGCTGGTCGGTCGACAACGGCGCGGACGTCATCAACATGTCGCTGACGACGAACGTGCCCGACTGGCCCGAGAGCTGGGACGACGCCTTCCTGTACGCCTTCGAGCACGACGTCGTGATCGTCGTGGCCGCGGGCAACAGGGGGAGCGGGACGACGCGCGTCGGCGCTCCCGCGACGATCCCGGGCGTGCTGACGGTCGGCGGCGTCGACCGCTCCGGCAAGGCGAGCGTCGACGCGTCGACGCAGGGCATCACGATCGGCGTCTCGGCGCCGAGCGAGGAGCTGGTCGGCGTCTCGGCGGACTCGACCCTGGTCTCGTGGGATGGCACGAGCGGCGCCGCTCCCATCGTCGCCGGCATCGCTGCGCTCGTGAGGGCGGCGCACCCGGAGCTCGACGCGAACAACGTCATCAACCGCATCATCAAGACCGCGCGTCCCGCTGCGGGCGCGACGGACGTGCCGGACCTGCTCTACGGCTATGGACTGGTGGATGCTGCGGCCGCCGTCTCGGCGAGCATCCCGAGCGTCACCGCGAACCCGATGGGCAGCCTCGAGGACTGGGTGCGCCTCTACCGCCGGGCGCCGGTGACATCGCTGCCCGAGGAGCCACCTGCTCCCGTAGAGGTTCCGCCGCTGCCGGATGCCGAGCCGATGACCCGCGCCGTATCGCCTCTCCTTCCCGATCGGGATACGGTCATCTACGGCACCCTCCCGCTCCTGCTGGTCACGGCGACGGCTATACTGGTGGCGCTCGGCGTCACCGCTGCTGTCCGACGCATCCGATTGGCGTCCCGCGCGCCGAGCCGCTGACACAGGAGGAGTACTCCAAACCGTGACCAACACCGTGCCCAAGATCCTCATCGTCGGTGG
>DATEOM010000294.1:0-4306 GCA_035274105.1 Microbacterium sp. | reverse complement strand
CTGGCGCGATACCGACAAGAGGTGGATGACATCCTCGGACGGTTTCCCGGAGGAGACGGGCGGGCGGTCGGTTGGCGCTGATCAGGTGTGGTCGGCGTGCGCGTCGGGGAGCTCACGCATGCGCCAGAAGGGTCCGATGACGACGAACAGGCACGCGAACAGCTCGCCGAACGCGCCCATCCACAGCGTGGGCACGGTGCCGATCCACGTGCCGAGCGCGCCCGCGAGCAGCGCGGCGATGGGCATCACACCCCACACCACGAAACGCACCGAGGCGTTCATGCGCCCGAGGAGGCGCGGCGGCGTGATCCGCTGACGGAAGGTGACCTGCGTGATGTTGTAGAGCAGCACCGTGAAGCTGGCGAGGAAGAACTGGATCACCAGGAGAGGGAACGCCAGCGCGGGCGCGAGCGAGATCGCCGGCAGGAAGAACGGGATCACCGAGAACGCGATCGCGCTGACCGGGATCGCACGTGCTTCACCGATACGCGCCACGATGCGGGGCGTCAGCATCGCGCCGAGGAGGCCGCCGACGGCCGAGAGTGAGAACACGATGCCCAGCATCTGCGGGGTGAGACCCAGCTCGCGCAACGCGAAGATCGGCAGGAGCGTGGTCGCCATGGTCCCGAAGAAGTTCGCGGTTCCGGTGGTCAGCACGATGCGTCGCAGCAGCGGGTTGCCGAAGACCCAGCGCAGTCCCTCGCCGATCTCGCGCGCGAGCGGCTGGTGGTCTTCCGGGGCGCGGAGCTGCTCGTGGTCGCGGGTGAACAGCAGCGCCACGAACGAAGCGAGGTAGGTGGCGACCGTGATCAGGATCGCGAGCGGAGCCGCGAGCACGCCGAGCAGCCAGCCGCCCACCGCAGGGCCGGCCAGGCCGGCCAGTTGTTCCGTGGACTGGAGCTTGCCGTTCGCCTCGGCGATCTGATTCGTCCTCACGAGGGAGGGGACGATGCTCTGATTCGACACGTCGAAGAACACCGTCGCGACCCCCATGATCAGCGCCACGGCGATCATGTGCCAGATCTGCAGGACCCCGAGCACGGCCAGCAGGGGGAGAGTCGCCAGGGCGGCGGCGCGGATCGCGTCGGCCACGATCATGACGTGCCGCTTGCGCATGCGGTCGATCCACGCGCCGGCCGGAAGGCCCACGATGAGGAACGCCGCGACCTGGGCGGCGTTCAGCACGCCCACCTCCCACTCGGTCGCGTTCAGCGCCAGCACGGCGAGCACCGGGATGGCGAGCTCGGTGATCTGTGCGCCGAACTGGCTGAGCGCCTGACCGCTCCACAGCGTCACGAAGTTCCTGTCCCGCCACAGCGACCCCTTCGGCGCGGGCGCGGCGCCGGGCGCGGCCGCCGGCGCTGCGGTGACGGCAGCGTTCTGATCCGCCTCGACCGCTTCGTCGACACCCGCGCGGGACGTGAGAACGGATGCCTCGGCCCGGGCCTCCGCGAGAACGGCGTCGTCGACGTCCTCGGCCTCGCGGGGATCATCTGATTGGGACATGTCAATCAGTGTGCGTCACTGATTGAGATGTGTCAATCACTCCGCTAGCCTGGCTCCGTGGCGACCGAACCCGAAGAGCGGATCGAACTGCGCCGGGGCGATCCCGAGGCGGAGGCGCGCATGCGCGCCCTGAGCTCGCCGCTGCGCCTGCGGGTGCTGCGGCTGTGCGCGTTCGAGTCGCGCACGAACAAGGAGCTCGCCCAGCTGCTCGGCGTGAATCCGGGCACGATGCTGCACCACGTGCGCACGCTCGTGCAGACCGGCTATCTCGCCGCCGAGCCCGAGCGCTCCGGCGCGCAGGGTGCGCGCGAGGTGCCGTATCGCGCCACCGGACTCTCGTGGCGCACGTCGATGCCCAGCGGCTCACCCGTGCTGATCGAGACGTTCCTGCAGCAGATCGAGGGCGTCGACCCCGAGGACCTCGACGCCACGTGGCTCGGACTCAAACTCACGCCCGAGCACAAGCACGAGTTCCAGCAGCGCCTCTACGAGCTCGTCAACGAGTTCAAGGAGCGCGGCCCCGACCCCGACGGCGACACGTACTCCTTCTTCAGCACGCTCCACCCCGACGAGAACCCGCCCTCCCACTCCTGACGTTCTTGCGATTCGCAGAAGGGCGCGTGAACTTCTCCGGATGACGGATGCTGCGGCCCGCGGCATCCGTCTTAGAAAAGGGTCCATGAGCACTGCGACGGCCGACCTCTACGACGAACGCGGCGACGAGCTCGACTCGCTTGCGCTGCAGCTGCACGACCTCGGAGGGCGCGTCGCGTTCGACGGCCCGATCCGCACGGTGCGATGCCACCGCGACAACGCGCTCGTGAAGGCGCTGCTCGCGACGCCCGGCGAGGGCGCCGTGCTCGTGATCGACGGCGGCGGATCGCTCGAGTCGGCGCTGGTGGGCGACCTCATCGCGGCCTCCGCGGTCGAGAACGGCTGGGCAGGACTCATCGTGCACGGCGCGATCCGCGATCGGGTCGCGATCGGCGGGCTCGACCTCGGCGTCAAGGCGCTCGGCTCGAACCCGCGCAAGAGCGCCAAGGCCGGCGTCGGCGAGGTCGACGTGCCCGTGGTCATCGGAGGCGTCGCATTCGTGCCCGGCAAGCACGTGTGGGCCGACGCCGACGGGGTGCTCGTCGAGCGGTGAGGACCCCCGCGGCGAGGGGTGGTGCGCATCGAGCGGGGCGCTCATAGGGTGGGGCTGATGTCCAGCACCGACGGGACGCCCGCCCGCTATCTCGCCCGGGCCATAGAGATCGCGACCGAGAACGTCCGGAATGCCGGCGGGCCCTTCGGGGCGGTCGTGGTGTCGGCGGACGGGCAGGTCTTCGAGGGCGTGAACCGCGTGACCGCCGACCTCGATCCGTCGGCGCACGCCGAGGTCGTCGCCATCCGTCGGGCGTGCCAGGGCCTCGGAACCTTCGACCTCACCGGCGCCACCCTCTACACGAGCTGCGAGCCGTGCCCGATGTGCCTCGGCACGGCGCTCTGGGCCCGCGTCGAGCGGGTGTACTTCGCCGCCGACCGCGAGGATGCCGCCGCCGCGGGCTTCGACGACGCCGTCTTCTACCGCTACTTCGACGGCCACCCCGAGCACCGCGACATCATGCCGGTGGAATCGATCGAGCTGGTCCCCGAGGACCGCATCGCACCGTTCACCGAGTGGAGTCAGACCTCGACCCGCATCGAATACTGACCGCACGGGCGATCTCAGATACCCAGGGCGTTTCGACTGCGGGCGCCAGAGCGCCCTCCGCTCAACGGGCGGGTGCAAAGGTACCGGTCGTTGAGCGAGCGAGGAACGAGCGAGACGAAACGACCTGAGCGCTCCGCGGACTCAGGGACTCGAATCGACCGGGGCGGCCTCCTCGATCAGCTGCAGCAGCTGGGCCGACACGCTCACGGCGATCGTCGCGGGCTGCTTGCCGGGGATCTCGGGCAGGCCGATGGGCGTCGTCACCCGGGCCAGGGCGGTGTCGTCGTGGCCGGCCTCGCGCAGGCGCGCCCGGAAGCGGGCCCACTTCGACCGCGAGCCGATGAGGCCGATCGACGCGATGTCCTCGGTGCGCAGCGCCTGGTCGACGATCGCGAGGTCTTCGGCATGGTCGTGGGTCATCACGAGCACGTGCGTCCCCGCCGGCACCGACGCCAGCACGGACTCCGGCACCGGCGCGTGATGCACATCCACCCGCGCCACCGCGTCGGCGAGCGGCCCCGGAACGCCGTCCACGCCCAGGCGCGACGGCGCGAGCATCGCGTCCCGCGAGTCGACGAGGTGCAGGTCGAGGTGCTGGCGTGCGAGGATCCGCGCGACCTCCAGCCCCACGTGTCCTATCCCGAACACCGCGACCGACGGTACGACCCGCACCGGCTCCAGCATGAGCGTGACCTCGCCTCCGCAGCACTGGACCCCGTACTCGGTGGTCTCCTTGTCGCTCAGCGTGAGCGTCAGCAGTTCCGGCTCGGCGGTTCCGGAGGCGAGCATCGCGCGGGCGCGCGCGACGGCGGTGGCCTCGAGGTTGCCGCCGCCGATCGTCTCGAAGACCTCGCCCGGCGAGACGACCATCTTCGCCCCGCCGTTGCGGGGTGCGTGCCCCCGCACCATCGCGAGCGTCACGATCACGGCGGGCGTGCGCGCGTCGCGCAGACCCCGCACCGCGTCGAGCCAGTCCACGGCCGGGCCTCAGCGGCCCGCCGTGAGCAGGCCGGGCCCGGCCGGATCCCGACCACTCGAAGGACCGGACACGGATGCTGCGACCCCGGCGCCCTGCCCGGGCTCCCCGTCCCGCGACCCGGCGCC
>DATEOM010000293.1:0-4939 GCA_035274105.1 Microbacterium sp. | reverse complement strand
GGGCAACATCAACCCCGACGGCGCGTTCCCCTCGATGTTCGAGCCCGTGCACGGATCGGCGCCCGACATCGCAGGACAGCAGAAGGCCGATCCCACGGCCGCGATCCTCTCCGTCTCGCTGCTGCTCGATCACCTCGGGCTCACCGACGAGGCACAGCGCGTCACCACGGCTGTCGAGGACGACATCGCGACGCGGGGCACGGCATCCCGTACGACGGCGCAGATCGGCGACGCCATCGCCGCACGACTCCAGGCGTAACCTGGAACCGGCAAGCGCCGTCCACTCTCGCGGCTCGACCGCACGAAAGCACAGGCTCGTCATGACCCTCATCGATTCCGATCCCGACACCGGACTCGCGCCTCTCGAGTTCACCGTCAACCGCAACCTCCAGGCGAAGACCGCCCAGCAGCGCGAGGAGATCCTCGCGAACCCCGGCTTCGGCACCAGCTTCACCGACCACATGGTCGACATCTGCTGGTCGGTCGGCGGCGGATGGCACCGTCCGCGCGTCCAGCCGTACGGTCCGCTGTCGCTCGACCCCGCCGCCGCGGTCCTGCACTACGGTCAGGAGATCTTCGAGGGCATCAAGGCCTACCGCCACGCGGACGGCTCGATCCACACCTTCCGACCCGACCAGAACGGCCGCCGCCTGCAGCGCTCGGCGCGTCGCCTGGCGCTGCCCGAGCTGCCGGTCTCATACTTCATCCAGTCGCTGCGCGAGCTCATCGCCGTCGACGGCGCCTGGGTGCCGTCGGGCGACGACCAGAGCCTGTACCTGCGCCCGTTCATGTTCGCCAAAGAGGCGTTCCTGGGCGTGCGGCCCGCGCACAAGGTGGGTTACTACGTCATCGCCTCGCCCGCCGGCGCCTACTTCAAGGGCGGCGTGCAGCCGGTGTCGATCTGGCTCAGCGAGGACTACGCGCGCGCCGGCAAGGGTGGCACGGGTGCGGCGAAGACCGGCGGCAACTACGCCGCGAGCCTGCTGCCGCAGTCCGAGGCGTACGAGAACGAGTGCGATCAGGTCGTGTTCCTCGACCAGGACCGCAACGTCGAGGAGCTCGGCGGCATGAACGTCGTGTTCGTCTACAAGGACGGCACGATCGTGACCCCGCAGTCCGACTCGATCCTCGAGGGCATCACGCGCGACTCGATCCTGCAGCTCGCGGCCGACCGCGGCCACAAGGTCGAAGGCCGTGCCGTGTCGTTCGACGAGTGGCGTCAGGGCGTCGCCTCCGGCGACATCGTCGAGGTGTTCGCGTGCGGCACCGCCGCCGTGGTCACCCCCATCGGCGTGCTCAAGGGCAAGGACTTCTTCGACGAGCAGCCGACCGGCTCGCTCGCCCTGTCGCTGCGCGAGGAGCTCACCGACATCCAGTACGGCCGCCGCGAAGACAAGCACGGGTGGCTCGTGCGCCTCGACGCCTGACCGGCGCCGACACCGGCCTTCTGGAGCGGACGGATGCTGCGGCATCCGTCCGCTCCGTCGTTCGCGGTGCGCGCATCCCGGGCCGGCGTCGGCGCCACTCGGTAGGCTGAGCGGGTGAGGATCGCGCGCTTCAGCCACAACGACGCCATCAGATTCGGGATCGTCGACGAGGGCGAGCTGGTCGTCCTCGCGGGCGACCCGATGTTCGCCGGCTACGAGACCACGGGGGAGCGCGTGCCGCTCGCCGATGTCGCCCTGCTCGCACCGGTGATCCCACGCTCGAAGATCGTCGCGGTCGGCCGCAACTACCGCGACCACGCGGCCGAGCTCGGCAACGACGTGCCGACGTCCCCGATGCTGTTCTTCAAGCCGAACACCTCGGTGGTCGGCCCCGGCGACGCCGTCGTGCTGCCCCGGGGGTCGGACTTCATCAGCTTCGAGGGCGAGCTCGCCGCCGTCGTCGGGCGCATCGCCAAGAACGTCCCGGCCGAGAACGCGCTCGACTACGTCTTCGGCTACACGATCGCGAACGACCTCACGGCGCGAGACTGGCAGCGCTCCGACGGCCAGTGGGCGCGCGCCAAGGGCTTCGACACGTCGTGCCCCCTGGGTCCGGCGATCGAGACCGACTTCGATGTGAACGGGCCCGCTGTCATCACCACGCGGCTCAACGGCGAGGTGCGCCAGCAGGGGCCGATCAGCGACATGATCTTCTCCCTCGCGGACGTCATCGCGTTCGCCTCCGCCGCTTTCACGCTGCTCCCGGGTGACGTCATCCTGACCGGCACCCCGGCCGGTGTCGGGCAGCTCAGCGCCGGCGACACCGTCGAGGTCGAGATCACCGGGCTCGGGACGCTCCGCAATCCCGCCCGAGATGCCTGAGAGCGGATCAGAATCCACGGTCGGCATCGCGCCGACCGCTGACGAGATCGCGCGCGTCCAGCGACGCACGGTGTGGGTGCTGTCGGGCGGGCAGGTGCTCGGCGGCCTCGCGTTCGGCGCGACGCTGTCTCTCGGCGCCGTGCTCGCGGCCGAGCTGTCCGGCGAGGACGCCCTATCAGGACTGGCCGCCGCCGCCGTCACCTTCGGCACCGCGCTGACCGCGGTGCCCCTCGCGGCCATCGCGCGCCGTCGCGGCCGCCGGCTGTCGCTCACCACCGGCATGGCCGTCGCCCTCATCGGCGTCGGCCTCGTGATCCTCGCCGTCGCCCTCCGATCGTTCCCGGTGCTGCTCGCCGGGTTCCTCATCATCGGCTCGGGGCAGGCGGCGAATCTGCAGTCCCGCTTCGCAGCGGCGGATCTCGCGACGGATGCCTCGCGCGGGCGCGATCTGTCGATCGTCGTGTGGGCCACCACCGTCGGCGCGGTCCTCGGCCCCAACCTCACGGGTCCCGGCGAGGTGATCGGCGGGGCGATCGGAATGCCGCCGCTGACGGGGGCGTATCTTTTCACCCTCGTCGCGCAGGGGCTCGCAATCGTCCTGTATGTCCTCGCGATGCGGCCCGATCCGCTGCTGCTCGCGCAGCGCGTGGTGGCCTCCGCGAAGGCGGGCAGTCGCGCCATCGCCAAAGCAGACAGGCCCGTGGCCGCGCGCTATGCCATCTTCGCGGTGGCCGCAGCCCACGGCACCATGGTGTCGGTCATGGCGATGACGCCCGTGCACCTCGCGCACCTGACCCACGACGCGTCGGAGGCGGCGACGCTGTCGATCATCGGGCTCACGATCAGCCTGCACATCGCCGGCATGTACGTGCTCTCACCGGTCTTCGGCATCCTCGCCGACAGAGCAGGGCGCGTGCCGACGATCCTCCTCGGCCAGGCGCTGCTGGCAGCCGCGCTGCTCACGGCCTCGTTCGGCCAGGCGTCGACCACGGCGGTCACGGTCGCCCTCGTGCTCCTCGGCCTCGGCTGGAGCGCCACGACGGTCGCCGGGTCCACGCTGCTCACCGAGTCGTCGGCCGAGGGGCTGCGCACCAGACGGCAGGGCCTCAGCGACTTCACGATGAGCATCGTCGGCGGTGTCGGCGCGATCACCGCCGGCGCGCTGCTGGGCTGGATCGGCTACGGCGGACTCTCGCTGGTCGTGCTGGTGCTCGTCGCCGCCTCCGTGCTCTTCTCGCCGCTCGGCTGGCGCGCGTCCGCCGCCCAGACGCGGGAAGCCGCGCCCGGCGCCTGACGCGTGGTCGTCAGCGACCCAGAGCCGCGAGCGCCAGGTCGACGTCGTCCGCGTCGTTGAACACATGGAACGCCACACGTGCGCGACCCGATCGACCGGATGCCGTGATCCCCGCGGTCGTGAGGCGCCCGAGGTCGCACCCCTCGGGATCGTCCCACGTGACGATCGCCGACGGACGCACGGGCTCGGCGATGCTCATGCCGGCGCGGAACGCGGCGGCCAGCCCGGTGGCGTGCGCCTGCAGCTCCTCCGGGTCGAGCGATGCGAACAGCTCGAGCACCGGCGCAGCGCCGACGAAGGCCTGCCATGCGGGCGACACGTCGAAGCGGCGGGCATCGCGTGCCAGTTCCACCTCCGCGCCGTAGCACGACGACCACGGATCGTCGCCGGCGTACCATCCGGCGTTGAGCGGCGTCATGCGTGCGCCCAGGCGGTCCGACACGGTCAGGAAAGACACGCCCCGCGGCGCGCACAGCCACTTGTACGCGTGGCACACCACGGCATCGAAGACGGATGCCTCGACCCGCAGCCATCCGACGGCCTGGGTCGCGTCGCACAGCGTGAGCGCGTCGTGCGCCGCCGCCGCGGACGAGATGGCGGCGGCATCCGCCACCTCGCCCGTCGCGGACTGCACGATCGAGAAGGCTACGAGGGCCGTGCTCGGGCGCACGTGCGCGGCCAGTTCGGCGAGCGGTGCCGTGCGCACGACGAGCCCGCGCCCCGAGTGGACGAACGGGAGCACGAGAGATGAGAACTCGCCCTCCGGCACGAGCACCTCGGCGCCGTCCGGGAGAGCGGACGCCACCATTCCTGCCGCGACCGAGGTCTGCGAGCCGATGGCGACGCGCTCGGCGCCCGTGCCGACGAGCGATGCGAACAGCGCCCGCGAGCGCTCGACCGCCGCGCAGTACGCGGCGAGGTCGGGATGCCCCGCGGCGGAGGACTCGAGGTCGGCCAGCACGGCGCGGCGCGTCGCGCGGGTCGGCAGGCCCACCGTGCACGCCGCGAGATAGTCGCGGCCGCCGGCGAACTCGCGCCGGGCAGCGTCGAGAGCGGAGGAAGGAGCGATCGCGGCCATGCATCCAGGGTGACCGGTCGCAATTGGTCTCGTCTACGGCAGGTGTTCCATGCTGGACATAACAGGAGCTTATGATTCACGCATGACGGATGCGTGGGACGACGACCCGGGCTTCGGCGCGCGCGAACTCCGCGTCGTGAAGGCGATCGCGGACGAAGGGTCCATCACGGGCGCCGCGCTCGCGCTCGGCTACAGCCAGCCCGCGGTGAGCCAGCAGCTCAAACGCCTCGAGCAGCGCCTCGGGGTGGCGATCGTCGA
>DATEOM010000292.1:0-2059 GCA_035274105.1 Microbacterium sp. | reverse complement strand
ATGGGAAGGATTCTTGGGGAGGGCCTTCCCTGAGATGCTGGGGACATCTCCCCTACAGCTTAACCCGACTGTCTACAAGAGCGCTGTCCCCTCTTCGGGGGACATTCCCGGCCGGTACGACGTACGCGCGAGTCCAGCGGTCGAGAGCATCGTACGCGATCGCGCGCGAGCTCGGGCGCGAGAGGAAGACGTCGTGGATGGCGCCTTCCACGCGGGCGATCGTGACGAGCTCGCCGATCCGGGTCGACGCCCGGGCGATGTCGTCGACCACGAGCACGGAATCCGTCGCTGTCATCGACTCCTTCCACGACAGCGGCGTCGTCGATCCGGCAGACAGCAGCACGAGCACCGGGCAGCCGACATCGACGCCGGCCGCGACACGGCGGTGGCCCTGCATCACGGCCGACAGCCACCCCGGCGCGGTCGGGAATCCGCGGTCCGGCCGCCACAGCGCGCGGTGCTCGTCGCTCGGCAGCGTGCCGATCTCGTCCTGCGCGCGCGTGTAGAACCCGAAATCGACGGCGGGCTGCGTGCCGCGCGGATCCAGTCTCGCCCGCATGTCCACAAGGGGTGCCAGAGCCTGGCGTCCGAGGGTGCCGAGCTGCAGCTCGAGCCACGGGCTGTTGAGCACCACCGCGTGCGCGCTGCCCGGGTGACGGGCGGCCCAGAGGGTGAGCGTGAGACCACCGGTCGAGTGCCCCATCAGCACGAGCTTGCGGCCTCCGGAACGCGTGTCCGGTTCGGCCGACAGGCCCTGAGCACGTGGGCCCGCCGCGTGTCCCATCGCGCGCAGCGCCGCCGCGATGTCGACGTCGTAGTCCTCGAGTGAGTCGATGTAGCCGGGCGCCTGCCCGTCGCGGAGGCTTCGGCCGTAGCGGCGCAGGTCGAGCGCATAGAACCGGGCACCGCGAGCCGTCCAGAAGCGCGCGAGGTCGCGCTGGAAGAAATAGTCCGACCAGCCGTGCACGTAGAGCACGTCGACGTCGCGCAGCGGGGCGAACAGCGTCAGGAACGGATTCGGGATGCTGCGCACCAGCGTCGCGACGAGCGGCCCATGCTCGCCGTCCACACCGAGCGGCAGCGTCAGCTGTTCGAACGGCTTCCCGAGGATGTCGGGGACCCACGTGAGGGATGGCCCGGCCATGCCCCTCAGCCTAGGGGCGGCGTTTCGACGAGCTCAACGAGCGGGGGTGCCCCGGGAGATCGTCACCATCTCGTCGCGCGGCACGACCTTGATGCGCGCCCGCTCGTGGGGTGCGCCGAGCGCCATCTCGTGCTCATCGAGCCGGTGCCAGCCCTCGAGGTCGGTCCAGGCCACACCGCGCGAGGCCAGCAGCTCGGGGATGGCGGCCTCCGACGGGTCGGCCGGCTGCCACCACGTGCCCTGGTCGTTGATGAGGTGACGGACGGTCTCCATCGCGTCGGACTTGGTGTGGCCGATGAGGCCCACGGGTCCGCGCTTGATCCAGCCGGTGGCGTACACGCCGTTCACGCGCTGGTTCGAGTCCTTGCTCAGCACCTGACCCTCGCGGTTCGGGATGACGCCGTGCCGGTCGTCGAACGGCACGCCGTCCAGCGGGGAGCCGAAGTATCCGACGGCCCGGTACAGCGCCTGGATCGGCACCTCGCGCAGCTCGCCGGTGCCGACGACGCCGCCCTCCCCGTCGGGTCGAGTGCGCTCGTAGACGAGGGCGGACACGCGGCCCTCAGCATCCTTCTTCACTTCGATCGGCTTGGCGTAGAAGTGCAGGTGCAGGCGGCGCGACGCCGTGCCGCCGTTGTTGTTGACCGAGTCGCGCTTGCGCCACGACTGAAGCACGCGATCGATGACCATGACCTGCTTGTTGCTCGCGATGGCGGCGCGGGCCGCGTCGTCGTAGTCGAAGTCCTCGTCGTAGACGACCATGTCGACGTCGCGCAGCTCGCCGAGCTCGCGCAGCTCGAGCGGCGTGAACTTGACGTTCGCGGGACCGCGACGGCCGAACACGTGCACGTCGGTCACGTTCGAGGCGACGAGGCCCTGGTGCACGTTGTCGGGGATCTCGGTCGGCAGCAGGTC
>DATEOM010000291.1:0-2009 GCA_035274105.1 Microbacterium sp. | reverse complement strand
CGAAAGTCGGGCTTAGTGATCTGGTACCTCCGAGTGGAAGGGGTATCACTCAACGGATAAAAGCTACCCCGGGGATAACAGGCTGATGGTGCCCAAGAGTTCACATCGACGGCACCGTTTGGCACCTCGATGTCGGCTCGTGGCATCCTGGGGCGGAAGTACGTCCCAAGGGTTCGGCTGTTCGCCGATTAAAGCCGCACGCGAGCTGGGTTCAGAACGTCGTGAGACAGTTCGGTCTCTATCCAGCGTGGGCGTAGGGAACTTGAGAGGAGCTGCTCCTAGTACGAGAGGACCGGAGTGGACGAACCGCTGGTGTGCCAGTTGTCCCGCCAGGGGCATCGCTGGGTAGCTATGTTCGGTTGGGATAAGCGCTGAAAGCATCTAAGTGCGAAGCTCGCCTCAAGATGAGGTTCCCCACCGGGTTAACCGGGTAAGACCGCAGAGAGACCATCTGTTTGATAGGCGGCATGTGGAAGTCCGGTGACGGATGAAGCTGAGCCGTACTAACGGTCGAGGGCTTGACCTTTTCCAGCAACTGATCAGGGATCAGTTCGGGACAATTGATTGGGTCTCCAGTGAGATTCGGCAGAGATCGTGATCCGACCAGACCTTCGTGCGCGCCGGCGTCCTCGTGACGTCCGTCGCAGCGCCGTCATCTACCAGACGCAGACAAGCCCGGTGACTCTAGCGGAGAGGCCACACCCGTTCCCATCCCGAACACGGCAGTTAAGCTCTCCAGCGCCGAAGATACTGAGAGGGCAGCCTTTCGGGAAAATAGGTCGTCGCCGGGTTTGTTGCGTTAACGGGCGTCGTGCGTCGACCCCCTGGGCACCGCTGTCCCAAACGCCGGGAGAGGTCGGACGGTATCCTCATCGCAATGACCGTCACCGGCGAGCCGACGCGCTCGCTGCCTGCCGAGGGGGACCCCGCCGCGCGACCGAGTCGCCGGCGCGATGGGCTGGCCGTGCGCGAGGTCTGCCCCTTCCTCGTCGCCGACGAGGGGACCTGGCGCAGCGCCTACGCGGCACGCGAGCACCGCTGCGGGGCGGTGCAGCCACCGGCGCCGCTCGTCGTCGCGAAGCAGCGACAGCTGTGCCTGCTTGCCGCCCACGAGGGCTGTGCCACCTATCTCGCGGCGAGAGCCGTCGCCGACGACGCGGCTCCCTCGACACCGGGCGATGACGGCGCGGCCCTGTGGCAGGGGACGGCGCCCCCGCCGCTTGTCCTCGAGCCGGCGCGGCGGATGGGCGCGCTCCCCACCGCCACCGCCAGGAGCGGCGGATCCGTGGCGCTGGTCGGCCTGATGGTGGTGGCGTTCCTCGTGCTCGTCCTGGCCCGCATCCAGTCACCCGCAGGGCCAGGCCCGACACCGGGCCCGTCGCTGGCAGCTGCCGCGGTGGCCACGGTCTCGCCCGTTGGCACGCCCGTCGCCGAGCCGACCGGCAGTGCGCCATCCCCCATCCCGGCTGCGTCGGCTACGGCGCCGGCCGCGACGGAGCGTCCGCCGGAAGCCACCGCCGAGCCAAAGCGGTACAGGGTCAAGGCGGGCGACACGCTCATCAGCATCGCTGCCCGATACGACACCACGGCCAAGAAGGTCATGGCCGCCAATGCCATCTCGGATCCGCGCGCGCTCAAGGTCGGCCAGGTGCTGATCATCCCTGCTCCCTGAGCGACCGTCAGCGCTGGCAGCCCCTGCAGAACCCGGTGGGGAACCCGCCGGCCTTCACGGACGTGATCTTCGTCCCGCACCGGGGGCATGCCTCCCCGCCGCGGTTGTGGACGGCGAGGTGGTCGCGCACCTGCTTCTCGAACGTCGGGGGGACGCGCCGCCGGAGCAGCTCGATCGCCTCGGTCAGCGTCGAGCGCATGGCCGCGTACAGGTCGTCGATCTCCTCGGCCGCGAGGGTCGACCGCTTGCGGAACGGCTGCAGTCGAGCGGCCCACAGGACCTCGTCGCTGTACGCGTTCCCGATTCCGGCCACGAACGCCTGGTTGCGCAGCAGGTT
>DATEOM010000290.1:0-3083 GCA_035274105.1 Microbacterium sp. | reverse complement strand
CGCGTGGAGCCGCCCTTCTCGGGGAAGAACGCCTCCGGATCGGTCTGCGCACACAGTGCGTCGGTCTGCCATGCGAGCGGATTGTCTTCTTCCGCATCGATGTTGCGGCGTACCCCCGGAACCCCCAGTTGAACCGGATCGACGAACCAGTCGTCGGGAACGCCGGAACGGAATTGCGAAACCGTCATGTCGTTCTCACCCCCCGTGATCCTGCTCCACGCTGGTGCGTGTGTACGGCTAATTACACCCGTGTAGTTCAACGAGGTCAAGTCGCAGATAGTAAATGCTCAACCGCTTCTTGAACCTTTACGACGCGCCGACGGCGTGTCGCTCTGTCATAACGGTCCGATGAGAAACGGATGAGGCACCCATGAGCCCCGGCGTGTCAGCGGCCCGGGAGCGCGACGAACAGCTCGCCTTCGCCCGACACGCGCAGGCCGCGCTCCGTCGGAGTGACGAGCACAGCGGCGCCCGGCGAGAGCGATGCAGCACCCTCGCTCGCGCTCGCGAGCCCCGCCACGACGGGAGACCCCGCGGTCGCGACGGCGA
The DNA here is from genome assembly GCA_035274105.1 of Microbacterium sp. Classification (GTDB taxonomy): domain Bacteria; phylum Actinomycetota; class Actinomycetes; order Actinomycetales; family Microbacteriaceae; genus Microbacterium. The sequence continues at coordinate 2,534 of DATEOM010000290.1, read as the reverse complement.
TCGCCGGCCCCTCGAGGGCGACGTCGACGCCCTCCTCGCTCGGTGAGACGGCGAGCAGCGCGAAGTCGGTGACCGGGACGTCGTACTGCCGCACGCCCGCCGCGACCTCGCGGGGCCGGATCACCGGCGGAAGCCCCGGCGTCTCGTCGAGCACGCTCACGAGCTCCGCCGCATCGACGTGCTTGGGCGTGAGGCCGCCGCGCAGGACGTTGTCGCTCGCCGCCATGAGCTCCACACCGAGCCCCTCGAGGTACGCGTGCAGCACGCCCGCCGGCACGAAGAGGCCTTCGCCGCGCTGAAGCGTGACGAGGTTCATGAGCAGCGCGACGACGATCCCGGGATCGCCCGGGAACGCAGCATCCAACGTGCGCGCCAGCGCGAGCTCGGCCGCGAACTCGTCGGAGGAGGCCGAGACGGCGGCGGCGATCACGTCGCGTGCGGCGTCGGCCCCGTCCGACAGCAGCCAGCCGATGACGGCCGCGAGCGAGGCATCCGTCCCCTCCAGACGCGTCGCGAGAGGTGCCGCCCCCGGCCCGAGCGACGCCAGGAGGCGACGCGTGGCGTCGAGGTCGCGCAGCCCCGCGAGAGCGCGGAACGTGTCGCTCAGCGCGACGATGAGCTCGGGCTTGTGGTTCGCGTCGCGGTAGGTGCGGTCCGCGGCGTCGCGCGGGATGCCCGCCGCCTCCTCGCGCGCGAAGCCCGCCTCCGCCTGCGCCTTCGACGGGTGGGCCTGGATGGACAGAGCGGATGCTGCGGCCAGCAGCTTGAGCAGATACGGCAGGGGTTCGTCGACACCCGCCGCGGCGCCCTCGTCCGCGATCCAGCGGTCGAGCGTGCGGCCGTCGGCCGTCTCGGAGGGATCGCCTGGATGGTCGCCGAACCACACCTCCGCCTCGGGGCGACCGGACGCCTCGCGCCCCTCGAGATCGGCGAGCAGGGAGGTCGAGCCCCAGGCGTAATCACGGGGGTCGTTCGCGAGCGGGATCAGCACCCGAACAGCCTAGCCAGCGAGCCCCGGCCCACCCTGCCCGCAAGACACGCCCTCCGGTCGTTGAGCGAGCGAAGCGAGTCGAAACGCCCGGGGTAACCTGAGTGCGATGGCCGTCCATTCGAAGCATCCGGCGTCGGCGCCGCCGGAACCGCCGGTCCGCGAGAAGACCGGCCACCTCATGCTGCGCGGCTGGTGCATCTTCGTGCTCTTCATGTCGCTGTCGGGCACCGCCTGGGTGAATGCCTTCGGTCAGGCGGCGGCGACCGTCATCACGATCGCGGGCGGGGTGCTGTCGGCCGTGCTGTGGATCGTGCTGCGCCCGCCGGTGCACTGGCGGCGGCTCCCCTGGTTCGCGGTCGCCTACGTCGCCTGGGCGACGCTGTCGCTCACGTGGTCGGCCTGGCCCGGAACGACCGCGCTCACCCTGCTCCTGCTGTGGATCACCACGCTGCAGGCGCTCTTCATCGGCAGCGTGCTGACGTGGCGCGAGCTCGTGCGCGCCGCCGCCTCGGCGCTCAAGTGGGTGATGGCGCTCTCCTTCGTGTTCGAGCTGTGGGTGTGGGTGTTCATCCGCGGGCCGATCATGCCCGGCTGGATCATCGAGAAGGCGGACGACCCGATCGAGTACTGGTCCCGCGGCAACCTGTTCGAGTGGGACAAGCGCATCCAGGGCATCATGGGCAACGCCAATCTGCTCGCCCCGGTGGCCCTGCTCGCGATCATCGTGTTCAGCATCCGTCTCGCCTCCGGCGCCCCGCGGCGCACGTTCCTGTGGATCTGGATCGGGCTGTCGGCCTTCCTGTTCGTGCGCGCCGGATCAGCGACGGCGTACCTCACCGCCGCGGCGGTCGTCGTCGTGCTGGTGACCGTGCTGCTCATGCGCACCGCGACGAAGCCCGGCGAGCGCACGAAGTACTACATCGCCTACGTCGTCGTCGGGATCGGCGGCCTCCTCGCTCTGTGGCTCCTGCGGGACCGCATCTTCTCGACCCTGGGCCGCAGCGCGGACCTCACCGGCCGGGAGGGCATCTGGGAGGAGGTGCTGGCCCGCGCCGCCGAGAGGCCGTGGACCGGGTGGGGCTTCGCGACTCCCTGGGTCACGGCCGACCCGGCGTTCGACATCCGCATCATCGACCACGGCCAGCTGGTGATGCAGGCCCACAACATGTGGGTCGACGTCGCCATGCAGCTCGGCATCGTCGGCGTGGTGCTGCTCGCGGTGCTGTACCTCGCATTCGTGTGGCGTGCGTGGTTCTTCGCCATCGACCGGCCGCGTTGGGACCTGCGCGCCGACCGCCCGTACTCGCCGCTGACCCTGCTGCCCACGCTCGTGGGCGCGATCCTGCTCGTGCAGGGCCTCGCCGAGTCGAGCCCGCTCCTGCTGTGGGGCTGGCTCTTCCTCGTGATGCTGGGCGCCAAGATCAAGCAATCGCCGCACGTCGGGGTCGGCCCGACCGAGCAGACGCTCGCGATCGAGCGCGGCGAGGCCGTGGCGCGGGATGAGCGAGGCGGGCGCGAGCCGGGTACGCCGGCGGCGACGGGA
>DATEOM010000289.1:0-4841 GCA_035274105.1 Microbacterium sp. | reverse complement strand
CGGCCGGTGTCGCGGAGTCGAACACGTCTCCGGCGACGATCACCAGATCCGCCTTCTGTTCTGCGACCTGCGCGACGAGGGCCTCCAGCACGCCGCGCAGCGCATCGAGCGTGGCGTGGCCGTGGAACGACCGCCCGATGTGCCAGTCCGAGGTGTGCAGGATCCGCATGCTCAACACGGTACGTTCGGCCCCGGACATCGGCGGCGAGGCAGGCCGCGGACCCCGCGAACCACCGGGGTTTCCGCGTCGCTGCGGCGGGTGCGGCGCGTACCCTCGACGCATGTCCTTGCCCGAGGTCTGCGTGGTGTTCCTGCTGCGCCGCGGGCCGGAGGGTGTCGAGGTGCTGCTGGGGCGCAAGCGCACCGGGCTCGGCCAGGGCAAGGTCGTCGGCATCTGCGGCTGGGTCGATCCGGGCGAGGGCGCCGACGAGGCCGCGGTACGCGAGGTTCGGCGTGAGGTCGGCGTGCGGGTCGAGGCATCCGATCTCCATGTCGCCGGCACCGTCGAGTACCACTTCCCCACCCGGCCGGCGTGGTCGCAGCAGGCGGCCGTCTTCGTGTGCCGGCGGTGGCAGGGCGAGCCGTTCGAGCGCGACGGGATGGCACCGCACTGGTACGCCCTCGACGCCGTGCCCTACGCCCGCATGTGGGACGACGCCTCGCGGTGGCTGCCCGGCGTGCTCCGCGGCGGCACCGTCGACGCGCGCTTCACCTTCGGGGCCGACCTCGCCACGGTGGTGTTCACGGCGGAGTGATCCTCCGCCGGGACCGCCGGAGACCCGGGTCCGGGCGTCTTGCGGCGGTGCATGCTCCGCTCGGCGCCCCGCCGGACGTATCGTGGAACATGGCGCACAACGCAGACACCGCTCCGCGATCGACCGTCGTGGCGCTCGTCGGAGCCGACAGCGACGAGCTCCTGACCGGCCTCGCCGATGTTCCCGCGCTCGTCGCGCTCTCGCTCCGCGAGGCGGAGCCGGCCGTCGCCGCGCACCTCGTCGCCTCGGTGTCGATGCCCTATGTCGTGCACGACGCCGACCCGCTCGAGCACGTCGCGTCGGCCTGGGTCGAGCTCTACGAGGAGCGCGCCACGCTGGGATCCCTCGAAGCCGAGGTCGGTGCCCTCCTGGCGCTGTTCGCGTCGGGCGAGGCCGTCATGCCCGATTACTACGTCGTCGCCGGGCCCGAGGCGATCGAGGGCACGTGGCGGCACTGGTGGCTCGGTGCGCTCGCGCACCACGCGCCGTCGCGTGTGCTCCCGGTCGAGGCGTCCGGCAGCGCACTGCGCGCCCGGCTGCGCACGCTCCCCGCGTCGCGTCCATGGCCCGAGCCCTCGGCGTGGCTGCCGCGGGTGCAGTTCGACATCCCCGACCGCGTGGGGCTCCGCGATCAGCCGGGCGCCGCGTGATCCATGGCGGACGCCGAGAGATTCGCGTACGCCGGCGCGACGCTCGTCGCCGAGCGCCGCGGCCGCGGGGAGCGCGTGTACGTGCTCATCCACGGCATCGGCATGGGCCGGACCGTCTTCGCCGACCTCGAGCGGCATCTGGGCGACGGCGAGGTCGTCGCCTTCGACCTCCCCGGCTACGGCGAGGCTCCGGAGCCGCGACGCGTGCTGACGATCGAACGCTCCGCCGACCTCGTGGCCGCCTACCTCCGATCTCGCGTCCGCACGCCCGCCGTCGTCATCGGCCACTCGATGGGCGCGCAGATCGCGCTGGAGGTCGCCGCGCGCCACCCCGCCGTCGTGGACCGCATCGTGCTCATCGGACCCACCGTCGATCCGTCCGCCCGGACGGCGCCGCGCCAGCTGTGGCGGCTCCTGTGCGACATCGCCGTCGAGAGCCCGGTGGTGATCGCGCGCGGTGCGCGGGAGTACGTGCGCGCCGGCCCGCGACTGCGCGCGAAGTTCCGCGCGATGCTCCGGCACCGCCCCGAGGACGTTCTGCCGTGCGCGCGGGTGCCCGCGCTGGTGCTGCGCGGCGAGGACGACCTCGTCGCGCCCGCGCACTGGTGCCGCCGGGTCGCCGACGGCCTGCCCCACGGGCGGCTGGCCGAGGTGCGCGGGCACGGCCACGAGACGATGATCCGGGATGCTGCACCCGTGGCGCGACTGATCCGAGAGTTCGCCCGCTCGGCGTGAGAACCGCCCGCGACTGCCGCGTCGCGGCGGAATCCTGCCATCACCGTCGCACGCGGCAATGTCGGAACCCCCGCGTAGGTTTCACAGTGTCGGAACCAACGGAGGAAACCATGTTCGCTGTATACGCCGCCGAACAGCAGTACCGCCACGACACCTGGTCGCGAGACCGCGAGCACGCGCTCCTCGCCTCCATCCGCGAGCGGAAGAACGCTGTCACCTCGCGCCGCCCGGCTCGCGTGAGCGCCCGCCCGCAGCGCGCCGCGTGGGCCCGGCCCATAGGGCTGCACGTCTCTGAGCACGACCCCGCGGTCTGCGCCGTCGCGTAAGCAGACGAGGGTCAGGGCGTGCGCGGGTCCGCCGGAGCGGAGCCGCGCGCCGCGACAGCGGCCTGCTGGGCCGCACGATCCTTCGCCACGGCGTCGCCGATCATCTGGCCGCCGCTGCGCAGAAGAGCACGACGCCACGGCAGAACGCCGTCGATCTCGATCTGGATCGAGATCGACAGGATCGTCCGGATGAGCACGATGAGCCCGAGCGTCGCGGCGCCCTCGAGCGACGGCTTGGACGTGATGGTGCGGATGAGGTCAGCCGCGACCAGCACCTCGAGTCCGAGGAGGATCGCGCCGCCCAAGGTCGTGCGCAACGTCGTGAACGCAGCCTGACCGCCCTCGTGTCGCGCGAGTGATCGCGCGCCGAGCACCAGAGCTACGACGAAGCCCACCACCATCGCAACGGCGCCGATCGCTTCGAACCCGACGGCGACGGCGGTGAACGCGTCCTCCATGTGCACGCGCCCAGCCTAGGGCCGGGCGCGTGCACATCGGTGGCGATATCGCGGCGTCAACCCGCGGGTTCCCGGCGCGGGCGCGCCGGGTCGTCGGTGTCGCCGACGGCCACCTGCCGGGCGAGCTCGTCGATGTCGTTGTCCGGCAGCTCGACGCCGGACTGCGCGAGCCGCTGACGCAGCACGTGCGCGATCTCCTCGAGGGGATGGGTGCCGACGTCCTGGCGCGTCTGCGCGACGATGCCGGCCACCTTGTCGATGTCGGACGCGTTGTTCTGCGCCATCGCCGGCAGCCGCTGCTCCTGCTCGGTGCCGAGGGCCCCGGGTGTGCGCTGCGCCTCGCTCGCGGACTGCGTCTCGCGCGCCCCGTCCTGGCCGTGGTGGTCGGTGCCGTCCTCGACGACCCCGATGCCGACGGCCTCGTGGGTCGGAGGCGGCGCCGCGGGCGCTGCGGCCTCCGCGTCGGCCTCCCCCGTGGCCGGGTCGGCGTCGCTCGTCTGCACGGACGACCCCTCGTTCCACGCCGGCGCGTCCTTCGCATCCTCGGCCGGCTCCCCCATCGTCGGCGCGGGATCCGGAGCGTCCTCGCGCACAGGCTCGCCGGGCGCGGGCGTCGACGCGGCGCCTGCCGCATCCTCGCGATCCGGGTAATTGACACCCGGCTGCTCGTACTCGTTGCCTGTCGTGCTCACGGCTGTTCCCCTCGCTCACTGTCGGTCAACATGTCGGGATCGGCGCCACGCCTGGCGGCCTCGCCCTCGACGGGGTCATCCGGCTGCAGTGCGGCGTCGGTGAGCAGCTCGGATTCGGCTGCCTCCTCGCTGCGCTCACGGGACTCCGTGTCGTCCACGCTCTCCCACCCGCCGGGCGGGTCGGCATCGATGACGCCTTCCGGAAGCTCCCGGTCGTTCGACCCTTCGCGGTCCATCGCATGCTCCTCTCGTCAGCCTCCACCCTCCGACGAGAGCGTCGTCGGCGATACGGGGTTGACAAGGGAACTCGACGCTGTCGGCGCGCCGAGTCCGTTACGGACGCGGATTCAGGATGCCGCGGCGCGACGGATTCGCATCGAACCAGTCCGCGACATACCAGCACACCGGGATGACCTTGCGATCGCCGCGCTCCTCGAGCTCGTCCACGGCCCGCTCGACCAGCTCGCCCGCATAGCCGTGCCCGCGGAAGGTGGGGATGGTGTAGGCCCGCGTCATGACAACGGTCCGGCCGTCGTCGCGATAGTCGAGCACGCTCACCAGGTCATCGCCGCGATGGAGGGTGTACCGCGAGGCGTCGGTTTCCTTGGTGAAGCGGAGCTCGGTCACGCCGCCAGGCTACGCCTGCGGGGCGGGGTCGGGACTCGTCCGCCGGGATGTCGCAGTGATCCCGCAGCTGACACTCGGTGTCAGGTCACGTGGAACTGAGCAATCTGTCACATTCCGAAACGATCTGGGCTCAGAACCCGTGCGATTTGACGTTTTTGGACAAAGTCGGTAATAATCGGGCTCATGACTGACAACGCGCTGTATCTGTCCGCCCGGGAGGCGAACAGGACTGCCGGCATGATGATGGCCGGCCGCATTGTCATGTGTTGTCGAATGTGCCACTAGCACGGTGACCCCCGCCGGACTCCTCCTCCGCTTCTGAACTCGGATCGCACGGAGTCCCCCGAAGCACCGGTTTCGTGCGTCGATCACGCGCACCCGGACCCGCTTCGCACACCGCCCAACGTCGGGCACAGGCCTCCACCGGCCTACGGCCTTTCTCGCCACCGACGACCAGGGCCGCAGCACATCATCCAACCCGGCTCCGCCATCCGGGTTCCTCCCGCAAGGACCATCATCATGTCGACCACCGCCCTCCTCGACCGTCCCGCCACCGCCGCCCCCGTCCGCCACCTCCGCGCCGTGAACCACCCGGCCG
>DATEOM010000288.1:0-5501 GCA_035274105.1 Microbacterium sp. | reverse complement strand
GCGAGTCCGCGTCGGTCGTGAAGAGCTCGCGCGGCAGGTCGACGTCGCGCTTGGCGTCGACGTCGCGGACCGCGATGCCCACCAGCTCCAGGCGCGCGCCCGCCCGGTCGGCGAGCTCGTCGGCGTGCTGTCGCAGCAGCGCGGCGACCTGCGAGCCGACGGCTCCGGCTCCCAGCAGTGCGACGCGGAGGCGGCGGTAGTCGGTCATACGTTCCCTTCCGTCGGTGCGCCGGCGAGCTCGCGCCCGCCGTGCACGGTGGTGAGGCCGGCGTCGCGGGCGAGGAGATCGTCGATCGTCTCGCCGCGCACGATGACGCGTGCCTCTCCCCCGCGCAGCGCCACGACGGGCGGGCGGGGGACGTAGTTGTAGTTGCTCGAGAGCGAGAAGCAGTAGGCGCCGGTGGCGGGCACCGCGAGCAGGTCGCCGGGCGAGACATCGCCGGGCAGGTACTCGGCGTCGACCACGATGTCGCCCGACTCGCAGTGCTTGCCCACGACGCGCGCGAGCACGGGCGCGGCGTCGCTGGAGCGCGACGCGATGCGGGCCGAGAACTGCGCGCCGTACAGGGCCGGCCGGGCGTTGTCGCTCATGCCGCCGTCGACGCTCACGTACAGGCGCGTGTCGCCGCCCTCGAGCGCGACCGGCTTGGTCGTGCCCACCTCGTAGAGCGTCACTCCGGCGCGGCCGACGATGGCGCGACCCGGCTCGAACGCGAGATGGGGAACCGGGATGCCGCGCACCTCGCACTGCCGCGCGACGGCCTCCGCGATGCCGAGGGCGAGCGCCTCGATCGGCGTCGGGTCGTCGACGGACGTGTAGGCGATGCCGAAGCCGCCGCCGAGGTTCAGGACGGGCAGCTCGCCGCCCTCGCGGAGCTCGGCGTGCAGCTCCACGAGGCGGGAGGCGGACTCCTCGAACCCGGCCGTGCCGAAGATCTGCGAGCCGATGTGGCAGTGCAGCCCGACGAACTCGAGCCCGGGAAGCTCGCGGATGCGGGCGACCGCGGCCGGGGCATCCGTCAGCGTGAAGCCGAACTTCTGGTCCTCGTGAGCCGTCGCGAGGAAGTCGTGGGTCTCGGCGTGCACGCCGGTGTTGACGCGCAGCAGCACGGCCTGCGTCGTTCCGCGGCGCTCGACGATCGCCGCGAGGCGCTCGATCTCGATGAGGCTGTCGATGACGATCGACCCGATGCCGGCCTCGACGGCCCGCTCGAGCTCGGCCACCGACTTGTTGTTGCCGTGGAAGCCCAGGCGGGCCGGATCGGCGCCCGCCGCGAGGGCGACGGCGAGCTCGCCGCCGCTGCAGACGTCGACCGCGAGCCCCCCTTCGGTGACCCAGCGCACGACCTCGGTGCTGAGGAACGCCTTGCCGGCGTAGTAGACCCGGGCCTGTACGCCGTGCAGCGCGGCAGCCGCACGGAAGGCGTCGAGGGTGCGGCGGGCGGTCGCGCGCACGTCGTCCTCATCCACGACGTAGAGGGGCGTTCCGAACCGCTCGCGCAACGCGGTGACGGGGATGCCGCCGAGCTCGATGACCCCGTCCGCGTCACGCGCCGCGGCGGCCGGCCACACGGCGGGGGCGAGCCCGTTCGCGTCGGCGGGGCGTTCCAGCCACGCGGGAGCGACGGAATGGGTGTGCGGGTCGGCGGACACGGGGGACCAATCGGTGGGAAGCTTCGACGCTGGCCGTCCGGGAGTCCGGGTGCGGCTGTTCCAGGCCGGAGGGGTCACGCGCCTGGCGGTGGTAGCAGTCTAGGGCACAGCGCTCCGGGCCCCCGTGCCGTGTGACGCCCCACGGCGTCTCAGACGCAGGTGCCGTTCTGCTGGAGGGCGGGATCGGTGGCGATCGCCCCGGCGACGTCGAAGCCGGCGACGAGGAGGTCGCCGGTGACGTCGACGGAGGTGAGGGTCACACCCGACGGCAGATACTGCGCGATGCAGACGTCCCAGTCGCGCAGGACGACGTCCGCGACACCACCGAACTGACTGCGCAGCGCATCGGCGGTCACCTCGGACTCGCCGAGACGGAGCGCGGCGGGCGTCAGGACGATGGAGCCGTCGGCCGCGGACGGCGCCAGAGCGACGCCCACCGGGACGGCCACGCCGAACAGCTGCAGGTCGAGGGACATCGTCACGTTCGGCGCGGCGAGGCCCACCGTGTCGGCGGGGAAGCCGTCGACCGTCGACAGCAGGGTGCGCAGCTGGGCCTCGTCGAGCGAGACCGTGGCGGTGGCGCCGCTCATCTCGCCGGTGCCCCGCACGGCGACATCGTGCGCGGTGACCGTGACGTCGCCGGTGACGCCCTCGAACGTCACGTCATCGGACGCGATCGTGAGCTCGTCGAGCGTTCCCGAGATCAGCTGCGGGATCACCGCGCCGGGAATCTCGACATCGATCGGCTGATCGGCCGGCAGCGACAGCTGGGTGCGCACCTGCTCGCGGACGACGCCGGTCACGATCTGGCGGGCGATCGCCTCGGCGGCGAACCACGCGGCCACGGCGAGCGCGGCGACGATCGCGAACGCCACGATCCAGGGCCATACACGGCGTGATCGCTCCGGTTCCGCCGGCACGAAGCCGCCCGGAAGGGGTTCGGTCACCTGCGTGTCGCCTCTGGCCATGTCTACATCCGTTCCGGTGCGGTGACGCCGAGAAGATCGAGCCCGTTGCGCAGCACCTGGCCGGTGGCGTCGTTGAGCCACAGGCGGGTGCGGTGCACCGGCTCGACGGGCTCGTCTCCCAGCGGGATCACACGGCAGTTGTCGTACCAGCGGTGGTAGAGCCCCGCGAGCTCCTCGAGGTAGCGGGCGACGCGGTGCGGCTCGCGCATCTCGGCGGCGAACGCCACGATGCGCGGGAACTCCTGCAGCGCGCCGAGGAGCGCCGACTCGGTCTCGTGCGTCAGCAGCTCGGGAGCGAACTCCGAGCGATCGACTCCGGATGCTGCGGCATTGCGTGCGACGTTGTGGGTGCGGGCGTGGGCGTACTGCACGTAGAAGACCGGGTTGTCGTTGGTGCGCTTGCGCAGGATCTCGGGGTCGAGCGTCAGTGGCGAGTCCGCGGGGTAGCGCGCGAGCGAGTAGCGCAGCGCGTCGGTGCCGATCCAGTCGCGGAGGTCGTCGAGCTCGATGATGTTGCCCGCGCGCTTGGACAGCCGCGCACCGTTGACCGACACGAGCTGCCCGATGAGCACCTCGATGTCCTTCTCGGGGTCGTCGCCCGCCGCCCCCGCGAGCGCCTTGAGTCTGTGCACGTAGCCGTGGTGGTCGGCGCCGAGCAGGTAGATCTTGTGCGCGAAGCCGCGGTCGCCCTTGTTGAGGTAATACGCCGCATCGGCGGCGAAATAGGTGTACTCGCCGTTGGAGCGACGGATGACGCGATCCTTGTCGTCGCCGAAGTCCGTGGTGCGCACCCACACGGCGCCCTCGTCGTCGAACACATGGCCCTGCTCGCGCAGGCGGTCGACGGCCTCGTCCACGAGGCTCGGCTCGCCGTCCGACCCCTTCGCGTGGAGCGTGCGCTCGCTGAAGAAGACGTCGAAGTGGACGTTGAACTTCTCGAGGGAGGACTGCAGGTCGCCGAGCTGCAGTTCGTAGGCCCGGTCGCGCGCGATCCGCAGCTGCTCGTCTTCGGGGAGCGTCAGCAGCTCGGGCACCGCCGAAAGGACTCGCTGCGCGAGGTCGACGATGTACGAGCCCGGGTACCCGTCCTCGGGCGTCGGCTCACCCTTCGCCGCCGCGAGCACCGAACGGCCGAACCGGTCCATCTGCGCACCGGCGTCGTTGACGTAGAACTCGCGGACGAGCGTCGCGCCGCTGGCGAGCAGCAGGCGCGCCATCGAATCGCCGAGCGCCGCCCACCGGGTGTGGCCGATGTGCATCGGACCCGTCGGGTTCGCGCTGACGAACTCGAGGTTGATCGTGTTCCCGCGCTGCGACTCGTTCGTTCCGAACGCCGCTCCCGCGTCGACGATGGTCTTCGCGAGCGCGCCGGCGGCCGCAGCATCCAATCGGATGTTGATGAAGCCGGGTCCGGCGACCTCGACATCGGCGACGCCGTCGACCTGCGCGAGACCCGCCGCGATGTCGGCGGCGAACTCGCGGGGGTTGGCGCCGACGGCCTTCGCGAGCTTGAGCGCCGCGTTCGAGGCCCAGTCGCCGTGGTCGCGGTTCTTGGGCCGCTCGAGCGGCAGGTCGGCGACGGTGAGTCCCTCGGCCGCACCGGGTCGTCGCGCCTCCGCGAGCGGGGCGACGACGGCGAGCAGGGCGGCGGAGAGGGCTTCGGGGTTCATAACCCGTCAAGTCTACGGGCGCCGCCCGCTCGGCCCCTGCGCGGGGTCAGGAGATCTGCACCAGGGCGCCGAAGTCGTCGGCGGCGGGGTTCGACGCCTCAGGCTGCACCTCGGGCAGGGTGTCGAGCCCGTCGAGGGTCGCGTCCTCGGGGACCACCCACGCGTCGACGTGCAGGCGCTTCAGGCCCACGTAGCCGCCGTGGTAGCTGAGGAACGCGCAGTCCGCGGCATCGCGACCGGTCGCGATGCGCACCAGCGAGTTGCGGTTCGCGAGGCGCGTCGCATCGATGACGTACCAGGCGCCGTCGAGGTACGCCTCGGCTACGGCGTGGAAGTCCATCGGGCGCAGCCCCGGCGCGAAGCACGCGGCGTAGCGCGCGGGCATGTCCATCGCGCGCAGGAGCGCGATGACGACGTGCGCGTAGTCGCGGCAGACGCCCTGGCCGGTCATCAGCGTGGTGACCGCGCTGTCGGTGCCCTGGCTGAGACCCGGCGTGTAGGTCGTGCTCGTCGAGACGAACTCCGAGACGGCCGCGATCAGGTCGTGGCCCGACAGCCCCTTGAACTGACGGCGGGCCTGCTGGAACACCTCGTCGGACTGCGCGTATCTGCTCGGGCGCAGGTACGTGATGGCCTCGAGGTCGCTCGTGCGGCTGCTCGCCGCCTGCCCGTCGACCGTCGCCTCGTAGCGGATCTCGAGGTGGCCGGGCTCGCCCGTGAGGCGGTGCAGGCGGCTGCCGGACTGGTCGACGATCTCGGTGGGCGTGTACACGCGATCGCCCTGGGTGAACGTCAGCAGCTCACTCGAGATCGGCACCGCCTGAGCGGCTGCGATCTGGAAGATGAGGTCGACGGACGCCCCCAGTTCGAGGTCCATCTCAGCGGTCACGACGCGTTGCACCGAAGTATCCTCGCATGCTGCGGGAAGGGGGAAGCGCGGGGTTGACAAGGTCTTCCTGCGAGTGTTCTGCAAGCGGTTCCCACCTCAGGATCGGCCCCCTCTTTTCCCCAGTTCACACCCTGTGCGCAGAGCTCGTCGGCGCATGACTTACCCTCTCTCTATGCACGCGCCCGGCCGCACCCGAGCACGGCGGCTCTGGCTTCCCCTGATTGGCGCCGCGCTGGCCGTCGCCGCGGTGTGCGCCGTAGCCGTCCTCCGCCCCTGGGGCGCCCCCGAACCCGTGGTTCAGGTGGCCGTCGCCGAGGGCGA
>DATEOM010000287.1:0-9223 GCA_035274105.1 Microbacterium sp. | reverse complement strand
AAGGATGCCGAGGGCCGGCCCCTCCTGCAGTTCGCGATTCCCAAGCGGGGCAAGCCCCCCGTGCACCTCGCGGACCTCACCCCCGAGGAGCGCGTCGCGAAGGTCATCGAACTCGGGATACCGGGGTTCCGGGCCAAGCAGCTCGAGAAGCACTACTTCCAGCACTGGACCCACGACCCCGCCGCGATGACCGATCTGCCGGCCACCGGCCGCGAGGAATTCGTCCACGGCATGCTGCCGCCTCTTCTCACCGAGGTGCGCCGCCTCGAGACCGACCGCGGCGACACGATCAAGTTCCTGTGGAAGCTGCACGACGGCGCCCTCGTCGAGTCCGTGCTCATGCGCTACCCCGGCCGCATCACGCTGTGCGTGTCGTCGCAGGCCGGATGCGGCATGAACTGCCCGTTCTGCGCCACCGGTCAGGCCGGCCTCACCCGCAACATGTCGGCGGCCGAGATCATCGAGCAGATCGTGCGCGCGAACCGCCTCATCGCCGACGGCGGGCTCGGCGGGAAGAAGAAGGACGACCACTCAGCGGAGCGCGTCTCGAACATCGTCTTCATGGGTATGGGAGAGCCGCTCGCGAACTACGCCCGCGTCATGCAGGCCGTCCGCGTGATGACCGACAAGGACCACGGCCTCGGCATGAGCGCCCGCGGCATCACGGTGTCGACGGTCGGACTCGTGCCGGCGATCACGAAGCTCGCGAACGAAGACATCCCCGTGACGTTCGCGCTCTCTCTGCACGCCCCCGACGACAAGCTGCGCGACGAGCTCATCCCGGTGAACTCGCGGTGGAAGGTCGACGAGGCGCTCGACGCGGCCCGCGCCTACTTCGACAAGACCGGGCGCCGCGTCTCGATCGAGTACGCGCTCATCAAGGACATGAACGACCACGGCTGGCGCGCCGATCTGCTGGCCCAGAAGCTCAACGACCGGGGCCGCGGCTGGGTGCACGTGAACCCCATCCCGCTGAACCCGACGCCCGGCTCGATCTGGACCGCGTCCGAGGTCGGCGTGCAGAACGAGTTCGTGCGCCGCCTCAACGACGCCGGCATCCCGACCACTCTCCGCGACACCCGCGGCAAGGAGATCGACGGCGCCTGCGGCCAGCTCGTCGCCACCGAGGAGGACGAGGCGGTCGCCGCCGTCACCCCGCTCGAGGACTGACCCGTCCGGGAAGCGCGGCGGTCCGACGCTCAGAACCTGCCAAGTCCGGACTTCGCGGCCGGCGCGGGGCTTCTCACGGTCGTCTAATACACCTGCCGCACAGGAAGCGCCCTCTAGCCTGTGCGGATGTCTTCTTACTCCGCACACCGGCCGGGCCGGTTCGGCTCCGACGGCCGGATCGAGTTCGAGACAGACGGCGAGCAGACCGAGGATCTGTACCTCGACGACGTGCGCGCCCAGCAGGCCGCCGGTGAGCCCGCGTCCGAGCGCCCGGATCCCGAGGGCCCGGAAGACCCCTTCCCCGTGACCCAGGACCTCCTCGACGACGCACTGGCGATGAACCCGACGCAGCCGGTGACCGTGGCCGAGCCCGTCGTGGCGGAGCAGCCGGCGACGATCGGCGAGTGGGGCGCGATCGACGAGCCGGGCGCGACGAAGCCGCAGGTCGACGAGGAGCCCGGGGCGGCAGCATCCGTTCCTCCCGTCCGGGCGAAGCGCGCGAAGCGTCCGCGTCGAGAGCGGACCTCGGGGTGGCGCAAGCTCGCGATCCTCGGCGGTGCGGACGGATCCGTGCTCGACGAGGTGCCGACCGAGACGCCGCGCTTCGTGCAGATGTTCTTCGTGATCGCGGGCACCGCCCTGATCTCGGCGATCTCGATGTACTTCGCGCTCACCACCGGCGTGCGGATCGTCGCGTGGGGCGCGCTGCCCCTCGCGATCGTGTGGGCGCTCATCATCTTCAACCTCGACCGGTTCCTCACCTCGACGATGCGCTCCTCGCAGAGCATCGGGCGGCTGATCGCGCTCGCCATCCCTCGCGTCATCATGGCCGCCGTCATCGGCATCGTGGTGGCCGAGCCGCTGGTGCTCCAGATCTTCCACAACGACATCGCCCGCGAGGTCAACGCGACGAACATCACGCAGGCGCAGTCCGACCAGGACGCCGTGACCGCCGGACCTGAGAAGCAGGCGCTGGATGCTGCGAGCGAGCGTGTCGCGGCGCTCGAGAGCCAGGCTGCCAGCGGTGTCGTGGCGGGTGCCGACACCACGTCGGCGTCGGCCGCGTCGGCGCAGCAGACCGTGGACGACCTCACCGCGAAGCTCGCCGCGCAGCAGCAGGTGATCGACCAGGCGCGCGCGATCTACCAGTGCGAGCTCACCGGACAGGGTGCCGGCGAGGTCCCGGGCTGCAGCGGCGTCGCGGGCGAGGGTGCGAGCTCGGATGCCGCGGAGGCGCAGCTCGCGGCCGCGCAGACGGCGTACGACGACCTGAACTCGCAACTGACGACCGCGCAGGCCGATCTCGCCGCCGCGCAGGCGGCGGGGACGGCCGATGCGAGCGCCTCGGAAGAGGTCAACAAGCAGCAGGCGAAGGACGAGCTTCCCGGGGCTCGCGAGCAGTACCAGGCGGCGCTGGCCGCCTACGACGCGCGTGCGGCCGAGATCGCCAGCGGCAACTCGGGTGCGGTGGGCCTCTTGAGTCAGATCAGCGGGCTCGAGCGGCTGTCGGCGCGGGAGCCGACGCTCGCGTGGGCGCACTGGCTCATCGCCGGACTGTTCTTCATGATCGAGCTGCTCCCCGTGCTGGTGAAGGTGCTCACGAGCTGGGGCGAGCCCTCGCTCTACGAGAAGGCCGACGCGCTGCGCCGCCAGGTGGCACTGGACCGCGTCACCGCGCGCAGCTGGCGTGAGCGCGCCGGTATCGCGCAGGGCGCGGAGGCGTAGGCCGGTCGCACTTCTGACGGGACGGATGCTGCGGGGTCGCAGCATCCGTCCCGTCCGTCGTTCTCGAACGGTGCGTGGGAGCGGTCTCGCCTCTCGCGATATATCGTGTTAGAGTGACCGCGGGCCGCCGCTGGGAGGCGGCCACGCCCCCCGTTCCGCCCTCAGTGAACGGGACTGCCGCAATGTCGGCGGCCCGTGCGAAGGTGGGTCGGCACCCTCACATCCGCAGAGGCGGAGCCCTGCCATGGCTTCGCCGAGTCCGGGAGAACCCTCGTGCTGGCAAAACTCCTCGTCCGATATCTCAAACCGTACGGCTGGCTCCTGCTCGGCGTGCTGCTGTTCCAGTCAGCCTCCGCCGTCGCCTCGCTGTACCTGCCCAGCCTGAACGCCGACATCATCGACAACGGCGTCTCGAAGGGCGACACCGAATACATCTGGCGCACCGGCATCGTCATGCTGACGGTGTCGCTGGGGCAGATCGTCGCGTCGATCATCGCGACCTACTTCGCGGCGCGCGCTGCGATGAGCCTCGGTCGCGACATCCGCGACGACATCTTCGAGCGCGTCTCGGGCTTCTCCGAGCGCGAGGTCACCGGCTTCGGCGCCGGCTCGCTCATCACCCGCAACACGAACGACGTGCAGCAGGTGCAGATGCTCGCGATGATGGGGGCGACGTTCCTCGTCACCGCGCCCCTGCTCGCGATCGGCGGCATCGTGCTCGCGATCGAGCAGGCCGCCAGCCTCGCGTGGATCCTCGCGGTCGCCGTGCCGGTGCTGCTCCTGGTCGCCGGGCTGCTCATCGCCCGCATGGTGCCGCTGTTCCGCAGCTACCAGGGCAAGCTCGACGGCGTGAACCGGGTGATGCGCGAGCAGCTCACCGGCATCCGCGTCATCCGCGCGTTCGTCCGCGAGCCGATCGAGGAGGAGCGCTTCCGCGAGGCCAACACCGACATCATGGTCGTCGGCCGCAAGGTCGGGTCGCTGTTCGTGGTGCTGTTCCCCGCCGTCATGCTGATCCTCAACGTCACCGTGATCGGCGTGATCTGGTTCGGCGGCATGCAGGTCGACAGCGGCGAGATCCAGATCGGCACCCTCTTCGCCTTCATGCAGTACGCCATGATCATCCTCTCGGGCGTCATGATGGCCAGCTTCATGACGCTGATGATCCCGCGCGCCGCCGTGTCGGCCGAGCGCGTCGGCGAGGTCCTCGACACGCACTCGTCCCTCGAGCGTCCCTCCGACGCGGTCAGCGCGTTCCCGACGCCGGGCACCGTCGCGTTCCGCGACGTCGCGTTCACCTACCCCGGCGCCGAGCACCCGATCCTCTCGGGCATCAGCTTCCGCGCCGAGCCCGGTGAGACGGTCGCCGTCGTCGGCTCGACCGGCGCCGGCAAGACCACGCTCGTGTCGCTCATCCCGCGCTTGTTCGACGTCACCGACGGCGTCGTCGAGGTCGGCGGCGTCGACGTGCGCCGGGCCGATCTCGACGCGCTGTGGAGCACGATCGGGCTCGTTCCGCAGCGCCCGTTCCTGTTCTCGGGCACGATCGCGTCGAACCTCCGGTTCGGCCGCGAGGAGGCGACCGACGCCGAGCTCTGGCGCGCGCTCGAGATCGCCCAGGCGAGCGACTTCGTGAGCCAGATGGAGGCCGGGCTCGACGCGCCGATCTCCCAGGGCGGCACCAACGTGTCGGGCGGGCAGCGCCAGCGGCTCGCGATCGCGCGGGCCATCGTCCACCAGCCGCGCGTGCTCGTGTTCGACGACTCGTTCTCGGCCCTCGACCTCACCACCGATGCCCGACTGCGGCAGGCCCTGTGGCGGGAGCTTCCCGACGTCACGAAGATCGTCGTCGCCCAGCGCGTCTCGACGATCACCGACGCCGACCGCATCGTCGTCCTCGACGACGGCGGCATCGTGGGGATCGGCACGCACGAGCAGCTGCTCGAGACGAGCCAGACCTACCGCGAGATCGTCGAATCCCAGCTCGGAGCGGAGGTCGCCCGATGAGCGACGACAAGAACACCGAGAAGGCCTCCGGCCGCCGCGTGCGCCAGGCCGTCGCAGAGCTGAGCGCCGAGGAGAAGGCCGAGATCGAGCTCGGCGAGCAGGCGCGCATCGCGGCCGACGACTGGAGCGGCGCCGTCGCCCCCGGCAAGGCCGCGCACTTCTGGCCCGCGTTCCGCCGGCTGATCGGTCTGCTGCGTCCGAACGCGTGGGCTTTCGTGTTCGTGTCGATCCTCGGCTCGATCGGCGTCGTGCTCGCGGTGCTCTCGCCCAAGGTGCTCGGCGAGGCGACCAACATCCTCTTCGAGGGCGTGGTGTCGTCGATGGCACCCGCCGGCGTGACGAAGGAGCAGGTCGTCGCGGGGCTGGAGGCCTCGGGGCAGCAGGACCTTGCCAACATCGTCTCGGCCATGGAGCACTTCGTGCCGGGTGCGGGCGTCGACTTCATCGCGCTCAGCCGCGTGCTGCTCATCGTGCTCGGGCTGTACTTCGCGTCGTCGCTGCTGATGTGGCTGCAGGGCTACGTGATCAACGTGATCATGGTTCGCGTCATGTGGCGCCTGCGTGAAGACGTCGAGGCGAAGATCAACCGCCTCCCGCTGCGCTACTTCGACCGCGTGCAGCGCGGCGAGCTGATCTCGCGCGTCACCAACGACATCGACAACATCACGCAGATGATGCAGCAGTCGCTGTCGCAGGCGCTCACGAGCGTGCTCACCGTGATCGGCGTGCTCATCATGATGCTGACCATCTCGTGGCAGCTGACGCTCGTGGTGCTCGTGAGCTTCCCGCTCATGGGCATCCTGTTCGGCGTCATCGGGCCGCGCTCGCAGAAGGCGTTCGGCATCCAGTGGCGCAAGGTCGGTCGCCTCAACGCCCGCGTCGAGGAGTCGTTCTCGGGCCACGCGCTGGTCAAGGTCTTCGGCCGCGAGCAGGCGTCGCGCGAGGCGTTCCGCGAAGAGAACGAAGAGCTCTACCAGGCCTCGTTCAAGGCGCAGTTCCTGTCGAACATCATGATGCCGACGATGATGTTCATCGGAAACCTCACCTACGTGGGCATCGCGGTCTTCGGTGCGCTGATGGTCGCGAGCGGTCAGCTGCGCCTCGGTGACGTGCAGGCGTTCATCCAGTACTCGCAGCAGTTTACGCAGCCGCTCGCCGAGCTCGGCGGCATGGCGGCGGTCGTGCAGTCCGGCACGGCGTCGGCCGAGCGCGTGTTCGAGCTGCTCGACGAGCCCGAGCAGGAGCCCGACGCCGAAGACGCGCCGGCCCTCGTCGAGGGCGACGGCACGATCGAATTCCAGGACGTCGCGTTCTCGTACTCGCCCGACCGGCCGCTCATCCACGACCTGTCGTTCCGCGTAGAGCCGGGGCAGACCGTCGCGATCGTGGGGCCGACGGGCGCCGGCAAGACGACGCTCGTGAACCTGCTGATGCGCTTCTACGAGCTCGACGGCGGCCGCATCCTGCTCAACGGGCAGAACATCGCCGACCTCACGCGCCGCGACATCCGCGCCGAGACCGGCATGGTGCTCCAGGACCCGTGGCTGTTCGCCGGCACGATCCGCGAGAACATCCGCTACGGCCGCGCCGACGCCACCGACGACGAGATCCTCGCCGCTGCGCGGGCGACGTACGTCGACCGGTTCGTGCACTCCCTGCCCGACGGGTACGACACGGTCCTCGACGAGGACGCGTCGAACATCTCGGCCGGTGAGAAGCAGCTCATCACGATCGCCCGCGCGTTCGTCGCGCAGCCCTCGGTGCTGATCCTCGACGAGGCGACGAGCTCCGTCGACACCCGCACCGAGCTGCTGCTGCAGCACGCGATGGCCGCCCTCCGCGAGGGACGCACGTCGTTCGTGATCGCGCACCGCCTGTCGACCATCCGCGACGCCGACCTCATCCTCGTGATGGAGAACGGCGGGATCGTCGAGAAGGGCACGCACGACGAGCTGATCGGGGCCAAGGGCGCGTACTTCCGCCTGTACAACTCGCAGTTCGAGCAGGCCGCCGCCGATCTCGACGAGGAGGCCCGCGCCCTCGCCGTCGACGCGCAGCCGGGAGAGGGCGCAGAGCCCGCCGCCGACGACGCGATCGAGGGCGAGACCGCCCCGGTCGTGTGACGAATCGACGCTGCCCGCTCCGACGTGTCCGTCGGGGCGGGTAGCGTTTTCCCATGGTCAATTACCGGTACCTCGGAAACAGCGGTCTCAAGGTCAGCGAGATCACGTACGGCAACTGGGTCACCCACGGCTCGCAGGTCGACGACTCGGCCGCCATCGCGACGGTTCACGCGGCGCTCGACGCCGGCATCACCACGTTCGACACCGCCGACGTCTACGCCAACACGGCCGCCGAGGAGGTCCTCGGCAAGGCGCTCTCGGGCCGGCGCCGCGAATCCCTCGAGATCTTCACCAAGGTCTACTTCCCGACCGGCCCGCAGGGCCCCAACGACACCGGCCTCAGCCGCAAGCACATCTTCGAGTCCATCAACGGGTCGCTGAAGCGCCTGGGCACCGATTACGTCGACCTCTACCAGGCCCACCGCTTCGACTACGAGACGCCGCTCGAAGAGACGTTCCAGGCGTTCGCCGACGTCGTGCGGCAGGGCAAAGCTCTCTACATCGGCGTCTCGGAGTGGACGGCCGAGCAGCTGCGCGAGGGTCACGCCCTCGCCAAGAGCTACGGCGTGCAGCTCATCTCGAACCAGCCGCAGTACTCGGCGCTGTGGCGCGTCATCGAGGGCAAGGTCGTGCCGGCGTCGCAGGAGCTCGGCATCTCGCAGATCGTCTGGTCGCCGATGGCGCAGGGCGTGCTGTCGGGCAAGTACCTGCCCGGTCAGCCGGTGCCCGAGGGCTCGCGTGCCACCGACGACAAGAGCGGCGCGCGCTTCATCGAGCGCTTCCTCCGCGACGACGTGCTCGAGGCCGTTCAGCGGCTGAAGCCCGTCGCCGAGCAGGCGGGCCTGTCGCTCCCGCAGCTCGCCATCGCGTGGGTGCTGCAGAACAAGAACGTCGCGTCGGCGCTGGTCGGGGCATCCCGTCCCGAGCAGCTCGCCGAGACCGTCAAGGCCTCCGGCGTGGTGCTCGATGCCGACACGCTCGCGGCGATCGACACCGCCCTGGGCGACGTCGTCAATCGCGACCCCGAGGACACCTACACCGTCTCGCCGAAGACCCGTATCGTCTGACCCGTGATCACGAGCGCCGGCATCCTTCTGTACCGGATCGCGCCCGAACCCCAGGTGCTCATCGCGCACATGGGCGGGCCGTTCTGGGCGAGCAAGGATGCCGGCGCCTGGTCCGTCCCCAAGGGCGAGTTCGCCGAAGGCGAGGAGGGGGCGCTGGATGCTGCGCGCCGCGAGTTCCGCGAGGAGCTCGGCATCGACCCGCCTGCGCCGCCCTACGCCGAGCTCGGCACCTTCGCCTACTCGTCGGGCAAGCGCGTGACGGTGTTCGTCGCCGACGGCACC
The DNA here is from genome assembly GCA_035274105.1 of Microbacterium sp. Lineage (GTDB taxonomy): Bacteria > Actinomycetota > Actinomycetes > Actinomycetales > Microbacteriaceae > Microbacterium. The sequence goes on along the minus strand of DATEOM010000287.1, from coordinate 849 downwards.
GGGTTCTCGCTCGATGGACTCGAGTTCGGCGAGTTCGAGCTGGAGTGGCCGCCGCGCTCCGGGAGGACGGCACGGTTCCCCGAGGTCGACCGGGTGGAGTGGTCGTCGATGGATGCCGCACGCGAACGCCTGGTGAAGGGTCAGCGTCCGGCGATCGACGCGCTCGAGAAGCATCTCGCCGAGGCCGCGGGTCGGTAAGCGGGGGTCTTGTGGCCGCGGGGCGGGCGGCGGAGACTGACCGGGTCCGACCCGAACGAGAGGGAGACCCATGGCTCACGGCGACATCACGCACATCGACATCCCGGTCAGCGACCTCGAGAACGGCACGGAGTTCTACTCCGGCCTGTTCGGCTGGCAGATCGCCGAGCTGCCGGGCTTCGAGGGCTACCCCATGTGGCAGGCGCCCAACGGGATCTCGGGCGGCGGGCTGGGCCTGCGCGAAGAGGGCTTCACGACCACACGCTCGTACGTCGAGGTGGACTCCATCGACGACACCGTCGCCAAGGCCACCGAGGCCGGCGGCAGCCTGGTGCGCGAGAAGCAGGAGATCACGCCGACGAGCTGGTGGGCCGTCATCGCCGACCCCGACGGCAACCAGATCGGCCTGTTCGAAGGCTCGATGCAGGGCTGACCCCGGGAATCGGGTCACAGACTTCGCAGAGTCGCGCCGATCTCGCACGATTCGGCCCGGATGCTGCGAACCTGGCCGCGTTCTGCGAAGCCTGTGAGCGCGCCGAGGACGCCCGCCGGGATCAGCGCCCGTTCTTGGGGCGCGCCGAGACGTCGATGCGGTCCTGCGCGCCGAGCGACGACCACGCGCTCGCCGTGCCCTTGGCGGCGTGCTCCGAC
>DATEOM010000286.1:0-2190 GCA_035274105.1 Microbacterium sp. | reverse complement strand
CAGCGCGTCACCATCTGGTGAGAAGCGGGCCGCTCCCGGCCTGTCAGCCCCGCAACAACTTCAAGGGGAGGGGAACCTCGTGGGCATGGAGCCCAGAAAGGATGCCGAGTCGCTTCGGGGGGCGCGACGGAGCACCGGCCGGAGGCTGCCGAAAAGGGCGGCCGCCGGCAGACGATCGTTCACATCGACGCTGAAGGCGCTCGATGATCTGGCCGCGTCGGGAGCGAAGATCTCGGTGCGGATCACCGATCTCGACAGGGGCACGTCCGTCCTGTCGGGCGACGACTTCGTGACCCTGCCGGTCGCCGGGCTCGGCGTGGTGCCGCTGCTCATCGAGGTGGCGGCCGCGTTCGAGTCGGGACGCCTCGAGCCGCTCGAGATCATCGACCGCGCACACATCGAGCCGGTCGGGGTCGGGGGAGTGTGGCAGCACCTCAAGGCGCCCGCCCTGCCTCTCGTCGACCTCGCCGTGCTCACCGCGTCGACCGGTGACGCGCTGGCCGCCAACGCGCTGCTGCGTCGCGTGGGCATAGCCGCCGTGCGCGCCCGCATCGAGGACCTCGGGCTCGCCCGTTCGGCGCTGCTCGACCGCTTCCGCGACGAACGCGGGCCGGACGACGCACCGCACTTCGCGCTCGGCTCCGCCCGCGAGCTGGCCGAGGTGTTCGCCGCCCTGGTGAACTCGCAGGTCGTCTCGCCGAGCGTGAGCGCCCAGGTGGCCGAGTGGCTGAGCCTCAACCACGACCTGTCGCTCGTGGCATCCGCCACCGGTCTCGACCCGTTCTCGCACGAGAACGACGAGCACGGGCTGCTCTTCATCAACAAGACCGGCCGGGATGCCGGCATCCGTGTCGAAGCAGGTGTGCTGGCAGGCCCGCGCGCCGGAGTGTCGTACGCGCTCATCGTGTGCTTCGACGACCTGTCGATCTCGCACCGCCTGCGCGCGCACGAGGCCTTCCGCATCCTCGGGACGGACCTGATGGAGTACGTCTTCTGACCCGCCCTTCTCCGTGAGACGACAGACGGCGGACGAGACCCTGGGGTTATCCCCGGGTCTCGTCCCTGCCTTGTCGTCTCACGGAGCGACGGCGACGGCGACAGCGACGGCGGTGGTGACGGCGGTGGTGACGGCGGTGGCGGTGGTGACGCCGGGTGACGGGCGAGTACCTATGGCGGGAGGCATCGGGTACCGTTGCGAGGGTGTCAACACCGCCGTTCCGCGCCGACATCGTCGGCAGCTTTCTCCGTCCCGCCGAGCTCGCCGAGGCCCGCCGCCGGTTCGCCTCCGGTCAGATCGACGCCGAAGCGCTGAAGGTCGCGGAGGAGACCGCGATCGCCGAGCTCGTCGTGCGCGAGGCCGACGCCGGCCTCGAACTCGCGACCGACGGCGAGTTCCGCCGCTCCTGGTGGCACTTCGACTTCTTCGGCCTGCTCGACGGCGTCGAGATCGTCGAGCTCGACCACGGCATCCAGTTCCAGGGCGTGCAGACCAAGCCGCGCGGCATCGAGATCTCGGGCAAGATCGGCTTCAGCGACACGCACCCGTTCCTCGATCACTTCCGCTCGCTCAAGAGCCTGCTCGAGCGCAGCACCGGCGCGGTGCCGAAGTTCAGCATCCCGGCGCCGACGGTGCTCGACTTCCGCCTCGAGCCGGGCCACCTCGAAGGCTCGGGCTACAGCGACCGCGACGACATCGTCGACGACCTCGTGCAGGCGTACCGCGACGCCGTGGCCGCGTTCTACGCCGCCGGTGCGCGGTACCTGCAGTTCGACGACACCGCGTGGGCCTATCTGTGCTCGGCCGTCGAGCTCGAGAAGGCGCGGGCTCGCGGCATCCGTACCGACGGCATCGCCGAACGATACTCCGGAATCCTCAACCGCATCCTCGACGGCAAGCCCGACGACCTGACGATCACGACGCACGTGTGCCGCGGCAACTTCCGCTCGACGTGGATCTCGTCGGGCGGCTACGAGCCGGTCGCCGAGCAGCTGCTGGGCAACACCGCGTACGACGGCTACTTCCTCGAGTACGACAGCGAGCGCGCCGGAGGCTTCGAGCCGCTGCGGTTCCTGCCCGAGGGTGACAAGACGGTCGTGCTCGGGCTCATCACGTCGAAGAGCGGTGAACTCGAGAATGTGGATGCTGTGAAGCACCGTATCGACGAGGCGGCGGCGTTCGCCCCGCTCGAG
>DATEOM010000285.1:0-5702 GCA_035274105.1 Microbacterium sp. | reverse complement strand
CGCCACCAGTCGTTGATCGTCATGATTCCGAATGTACCCCGACGGGTCGGGCGCACCCGGTCATCGGACCCGCTCGCGCACCATGTCGAGGAACAGCGCGTGGAACCGATGCTCCCCCGTCACCTCGGGGTGGAACGACGTGCCCAGGAGCGATCCCTGACGGACGGCCACGACGCGGCCGTCGTCGAGGGTCGCGAGCGGCTCGACGCCCTCGCCCGACTGCTCCACGAGCGGAGCGCGGATGAACACCGCGTGGACGGGCGGCGCCCCGAGCGCCGGGATGTCGAGGTCGACCTCGAACGAGTCCACCTGGCTGCCGAACGCATTTCGCCGCACGGTGACGTCGAGGCCGCCGAACGTCTGCTGCCCTTCGATGCCGTCGGTGATGCGGTCGGCGAGGAGGATGAGGCCGGCGCACGTCCCGTACACCGGCAGCCCCGCGGCGATCGCCGCGCGCAGAGGCTCGAGCATGCCGAAGGCGCGCGAGAGCTTGTCGATGACGCTGGACTCGCCGCCCGGGAGCACGAGCCCGTCCACCTGCGCGAGCTCCTCGGGGCGGCGGACCTTGGTGACCTCGGCGCCGAGGTCCGTGAGCACGCGGACGTGCTCACGGACATCTCCCTGCAGCGCCAGGACGCCGACGCGGGGCGGTGTCGTCACCAGCCGCGCTCGGCGAGACGGTGCGGTGCCGGCAGGTCGGCGACGTTGATGCCGACCATGGCCTCGCCGAGGCCGCGCGACACGTCGGCGATCACCTTCGGGTCGTCGTAGAACGTCGTGGCCTTCACGATGGCGGCCGCGCGCTCGGCGGGGTTGCCGGACTTGAAGATGCCGGAGCCGACGAACACGCCGTCGGCGCCCATCTGCATCATCATCGCCGCGTCCGCGGGAGTGGCGACGCCGCCCGCGACGAAGAGCACGACCGGGAGCTTGCCGGTCTCCGCGATCTCGGCGACGAGATCGTACGGCGCCTGCAGTTCCTTCGCCGCGACGTACAGCTCGTCCTTCGTCATCGAGCGCAGCACGTTGATCTCGCTCGTGATCTTGCGGATGTGCTTGGTGGCCTCCGACACGTCGCCGGTGCCCGCCTCGCCCTTCGAGCGGATCATGGCCGCGCCCTCGTTGATGCGGCGGAGGGCCTCACCCAGGTTGGTGGCGCCGCAGACGAACGGCACCGTGAAGTTCCACTTGTCGATGTGGTTCACGTAGTCGGCGGGCGAGAGCACCTCCGACTCGTCGATGTAGTCCACGCCGAGCTCCTGCAGCACCTGCGCCTCGACGAAGTGGCCGATGCGCGCCTTCGCCATGACGGGGATGGAGACGGCCTCGATGATGCCGTCGATCATGTCGGGGTCGCTCATGCGCGAGACGCCGCCCTGCGCGCGGATGTCGGCCGGCACGCGCTCGAGAGCCATGACGGCGACGGCGCCGGCGTCCTCGGCGATCTTCGCCTGGTCGGGCGTGACGACGTCCATGATGACGCCGCCCTTGAGCATCTCGGCGAGGCCGCGCTTGACGCGGTCGGTTCCCGTGTCGGCAGTGGTCACGAGCTTTCCCTTCGATCGGAGCGCGGGCGCGCAACGGGTGAGGACAATGCGGGTATTGGCCTAGGCCAAAAGATAGCATGGGCTGGGCCCTACACTCGGCGGGGCAGGGCGTCACCGAAGGGCGGGCATGGATCTCGACATCACCGGCCGATCCGCATCCGAGATCGCCGACAGTCTGCGCGCGCGCATCGAGCGCGGCGATCTGCATCCCGGCGACATCCTGCCGCCCGTGCGCTCCCTCGCCGACGAGCTCGGCGTGAACCGGAACACGATCGTCGCGGCATACCGCCAGCTCACCCAGGCGGGCGTGATCGTCACGCGGGGACGGGGCGGCACGCACGTCGCCGACCTCTCCCCCGTCGCCCAGGAGGGCTTCGCCGCGGGCAGCGTCCTGCGCGACGTCGGCACCGGCAACCCCGATCCCGAGCTCATCCCCGATCTCTCCGGCGCGCTGGCGGCGATGGCCGGCCGTCCGGTCCTGTACGGCGAGCCGGTGATCGATCCCGGTCTCGAGCGGTGGGCGCTCGAGTGGATGCGCGACGGGCTCGGCCCCGCCGCCGATCTGCGCCTGACGATCACCAGCGGCGCCGCGGACGCCGTCGAGCGGCTCCTCGCCCAGGCGCTCACCCGCGACGACGCCGTCGCACTCGAGGACCCGTGCTTCCTCACCAGCATCCACACCGTGCGGATCGGCGGCTACCGCCCGGTCCCCGTGCCCGTCGACGACGAGGGCATGACGGTCGAGGGACTGCGCGCCGCGCTGGAGCAGGGCGTACGCGCGGTCGTCCACACGCCGCGCGCCCAGAACCCGACCGGCGCCAGCCTGTCCGCACGTCGCGCCGAAGAGCTCCGTGACGTGCTCCGAGAGCACCCCTACGTCCTCGTCATCGAGGACGACCACTTCTCCCTCCTCTCGCGACGGCCGTTCCACTCGCTGATCGCGCCGGGTCATCGTCGCTGGGCGCTCGTGCGGTCGGTGTCGAAGTTCCTCGGACCCGACATGTGCCTCGCCGTGACGGCATCCGATCCCGAGACCGCCGAGCGGCTCGCGATGCGCCTCACGCCCGGCACGACGTGGGTGAGCCACCTGCTGCAGCGGCTCACGCACGCGTTGGTGACGGATGCTGCCGCCATGGCGGCGATCGAGCGGGCGGGTGTGCACTACGCGGCGCGCAACGCCGCATTCGTCGAGCGGCTCGCGAAGGAGGGCGTGCCGGCGGATGCGGGCGACGGGCTGAATCTCTGGATCCCGCTCCCCGTCCCGGCGCGGGCGGTGTCGGAGCAGCTCATGCGGCGCGGCTGGCTGGCGCGCGCCGGCGACGACTTCGTCCTCGGCGACGGCCGGCCCTCTCACCGGCTCCGTCTCACCGTCCACGACCTCGACGACGCCGACGCCGAACGGCTCGCGGTCGATGTGGCCGCGGCCGTGCGTGCGGCCGGTGGACGGCTCGACGCGCGCGAAGTGGCATGATCGAGCGGTGAAGATCCTCTCGATCCAGTCCGCGGTCGCCTACGGTCACGTCGGCAACTCCGCCGCCGTCTTCCCGCTGCAGCGCATCGGCGTCGAGGTCATGCCGGTGTACACGGTGAACTTCTCGAACCACACCGGCTACGGCGCCTGGCGCGGCCCGATGATCAGCCCGGACGACGTGCGCGACGTCGTCGCCGGCATCGAGGACCGCGGCGTCTTCCCGCAGATCGATGTCGTGCTCTCGGGCTACCAGGGCGGCGAGGGCATCGCCGACGTCATCCTCGACACGGTCGCCCGCGTCAAGCAGGCGAACCCCGCCGCGATCTACGCGTGCGACCCGGTGATGGGCAACGCGAAGTCCGGTTGCTTCGTGGCGCCCGCGATCCCGGTGCTGCTGCGCGATCGCGTGGTGCCCGCCGCCGACATCATCACGCCCAACCAGTTCGAGCTGGGCTTCCTCACCGAGACCGACCCGTCGGACCTCGGCTCGACGCTCGCCTCGGCCGACGCCGCCCGCGCCATGGGGCCGAGCACCGTGCTCGTGACGAGCGTGGAGCGACCCGATCGCGCCGAGGGCACGATCGAGATGCTCGCAGTCACCGACGACGGAGCGTGGATCGTGCAGACCCCGCACATCCCGATGAAGGCCAACGGCTCGGGCGACGTCACGGCGGCGCTCTTCACCGCGCACTACCGCCGCACCGGCGACGCCGCCGACGCCCTGGCGCGCACGACGTCGAGCGTCTTCGATCTGCTCGAGCGCACCCACGCCTCGGGCGAGCGCGAGCTCCAGCTCGTCGAATCGCAGGACGCCTACGCGAATCCCCGCCTGCAGTTCGAGGTCACCCAGGTCCGCTGAGAGCCGGAACGGAACGGATGCTGGCGGGCCGCAGCATCCGGCTCCGCTCCGGTCACGCGTGCCAGGCGTCGGAGATCGCGCGGCGCACGTCGCCGAGCAGCTGCGGCAGCGCCTTCGTCTTGGCGATGATGGGGAAGAAGTTGGCGTCGGAACCCCACCGCGGCACGATGTGCTGGTGGAGGTGCTCGTCCACGCCGGCCCCCGCCACGTGGCCCTGGTTCATGCCGATGTTGAAGCCGTCGCAGCGCGAGACCTGACGGAGCACCCGCATGCCCTGCTGCGTGAGCAGCCCGATCTCGGCGACCTCTTCATCGGTCGCCTGGTCGTACGTCGCGATATGACGGTACGGGCACACGAGGAGGTGGCCGGAGTTGTAGGGGAACAGGTTCAGCAGCGCATAGGAGGTCTGCCCGCGGAAGACGATGAGGCCGTCCTCGTCGGATTTGCGCGGCGCCTCGCAGAACGGGCACTCCTTGCGCAGCACCTCGGGACCGGCCTGGATGTACGCCATGCGGTGCGGCGTCCAGAGGCGCTGGAACTCATCGGGGACCCCGGCGAGCGTTGCGGCGTCGACGAGCGCCGGGTCCGCAGCATCCGTCTCCGGAATGCCGCTCGACCCGACCTCGTCGTTCACGCGCCCTTCGACTGGCTCAGGGACCGTGACTTCGCGTTCGCGACTCCCCGCAAGCGGGTCGTCGTTCACGCGCCCTTCGACAGGCTCAGGGACCGTGACTTCGCGTTCGCGACTCCCCGCAAGCGGGTCGTCGTTCACGCGAAGTCCTCCGCCGTGTTGACGAGCGCGTGGGAGGCGATCGCCTCGCGGACGCGGCGCACGGCGTCGGCGATCGGCACGCCGTTCTCCTGGGAGCCGTCGCGGAAGCGGAACGAGACGGTGCCCCCGGCCTGATCCTGCGCTCCGGCGATGAGCTGGAGCGGGACCTTCTGCGTGGTGTGCGTGCGGATCTTCTTCTGCATGCGGTCGTCGGAGTGGTCGAGCTCGGCCCGCACGCCCTCGGCCTTCAGCTGGTCGATGACCTCGCCCAGGTAGTCCGCGAAGTCCTCGGCGACGGGGATGCCGACCACCTGCACCGGCGACAGCCACACCGGGAACGCGCCGGCGTAGTGCTCGAGCAGGATCGCGAAGAACCGCTCGATCGAGCCGAAGAGGGCGCGGTGGATCATGATCGGCCGCTTCTTCTGGCCGTCGCGGTCGGTGTACTCGAGCTCGAAGCGCTCGGGCAGGTTCGGGTCGACCTGCACCGTGGACAGCTGCCAGGTGCGGCCGATCGCGTCACGGGTCTTGAGGTCGATCTTCGGGCCGTAGAACGCGGCCTCGCCGGGCACCTCGGTGAGCTTCAGACCGCTCGCGACCGCGACGTTGCGCAGGGCGTTGGTGGAGTAGTCCCAGAACTCCTCGGAGCCGATCCACTTGTCTTTCTCGTCGTCGCGCATCGACAGCTCGAGCTCGAAGTCGTCGAGGCCGAAGTCGCGCAGCATCGAGATGACGAACTCGAGGACGCGGGTCGCCTCCTCCTCCAGCTGCTCGGGGGTGACGAACAGGTGGGAGTCGTCCTGGGTGAAGCCGCGCACGCGGGTGAGGCCGTGCAGGGCGCCCGACAGCTCGTTGCGGTACACGGTGCCGTTCTCGGCCAGACGCATCGGCAGGTCGCGGTAGCTGCGCGCGCGCTCCTTGTAGATGAGGATGTGCATCGGGCAGTTCATCGGCTTCAGGTAGTAGTCCTGGCCGTGCTTGGTGATCTCGCCGTGCTCGTCGCGCTCCTCGTCCATCACGATGGGCGGGAACATGCCCTCCTTGTAGGTGACG
>DATEOM010000284.1:0-7629 GCA_035274105.1 Microbacterium sp. | reverse complement strand
CGCGTCGACGAGGTCGTCGACCTCCTGTTCCGCACCCTGCCGCTCGCGCCGCGCAGCCTGCCGGGAGCGGTGGTCGGGTTCGCCATGCTGGGGCTCGCTGGGCGCCTGCTGCGCGGCGCGGCCGAACCCGGCGACCTGCAGACCGTGCTCCGCAGCGTGCCCGACAACGTGACGACGCAGATGGACCTCGAACTGTGGGATGTCGCCGTGCGAGCGCGTCGCGACCCCGATTCCGCCGCGGCGCTTCGCACGAGGACGGCGCAAGACCTCGCCGACGCCTACCTCGCGGGCGCACTCCCCGCCGTGCTGCAGCGCACGATGGCCAGCTTCCTCGCCCGCTACGGCCACCGGGCGGTCGCCGAGATCGACCTCGGCATGCCGCGCTGGGCCGAGGACCCCGCGCACCTGTTCGGCGTGCTCGCCGGATACCTTCGCCTCGAGACGGATGCTGCGACCCCCGCGCAGCACTTCGCCGCCGGTGCGCGAGACGCCCAGGCGATGGTCGACACCCTCGTCGGTCGCGCTCGCCGGCGCGGCCGCCTGCGCGCGGCCGCCGTCGCGTTCTGCCTGCGGCGCGCCCGGGCGCTGGTCGGCATGCGCGAGATGCCGAAGTTCCTCATGATCATCGCGATGCGCCGGGCACGGGCGGAGCTGGCCGAGATCGGCGTCGAGCTCGCCGCCGCGGGACGGATCGCGGACCCCGGCGACGTGTTCTTCCTCGACTTCGACGAGACGAAGCGCGCCGCGGCCGGAACCGACCTGCGCGCGACGGTCCGCGAGCGCAGGGACCGCTACGACGCCGAGCTGCGACGCCGCCATGTGCCGCGGATGCTGCTGTCCGACGGGACCGAGCCCGAGGCCGTCGGCACCGGCGCCACGGCGGAGGGCCCCGGAACCCTGCGAGGGACTCCGGCATCGGCAGGAACCGTCACGGCGCCGGCGCGGGTCATCCTCGACCCGGTCGGCGCCGAACTGCAGCCCGGAGAGATCCTCGTCGCTCCGTCGACCGATCCGGGCTGGACGCCGCTGTTCCTGACGGCCGGCGGGCTCGTCATGGAGATGGGCGGCGCGAACAGCCATGGCGCGGTGGTCGCGCGGGAGTACGGCATCCCGGCGGTCGTCGGTGTGGCGCGTGCGACCGAGGCGATCACGACGGGGGTCGAGGTGACCGTCGACGGGGCATCGGGCGTCATCACCGTCCCGCCGCCGGTGGCCTGAACCCTCACGGGTTATTCTTGGATGCGGTCCATCAATAGCCGGCGAACTGTTACGTCCCCGCATTGACACACGCTCCGAGATCGGCTTAGTTAGGCAAGGCAACCCTAACTGAAGGAGCTCTTCCCCGTGCTCGATCTGCTCACGCGTTCCACCGCGGACACCTACCGCTCCCTCATCGCACAGACCTCGGCGCAGGTCGCCGACCGCTTCGAGACGACGACGCAACCGTTCTCGGGCGCGTCTCGCGCCGAGCTGCAGCAGCTCGTCGACGACGTGTCCCTCGACGGCGACGGCGTGGGTTCCTCGCAGGCCGTCCGCGAGATCGACGATCTCTTCCTCGAGCACGCGGTCTGGTTCCACGACCCCGCCTACGCCGCCCACCTCAACTGCCCGGTGGCGCTGCCCGCGGTCGCGGCCGAGACCGTGCTCGCGGCGGTCAACACCTCGGTCGACACCTACGACCAGTCCGCCGTCGGCACGCTCATCGAGCGGCGGCTCGTCGAGTGGGCCGCCGACCGCGTCGGCTTCACCCACGGCAGCGGCGTCTTCACCTCGGGCGGCACGCAGTCCAACCTCCACGCCCTGCTGCTGGCCCGCGAGGCCGCGCTGGCCGCTGCTCCCGTGCCGCGTTCGGGCGCGATCGCCCGGCTCGCGATCTTCGCGACGGCGTCGAGCCACTTCAGCGTCGGCAAGTCCGCGCTCCTGCTGGGCCTCGCAGACGACGCGGTCGTCGAGGTCGCCGACGACGGCGAAGGACGGATGGATGCTGCCGCCCTGGCGCTCGCGATGCGCGAGGTCGCAGCATCCGGTCGCCTTCCGATGGCTGTCGTGGCGACCGCCGGCACGACCGACCGCGGCGTGATCGACCCGGTCGCCGCGATCGCGGACGTCTGCGACGAGCGCGGCGTGTGGCTGCACGTCGACGCCGCCTACGGCTGCGGGCTGCTCGTGTCGCCGCGCCGCCGGCATCTGCTCGCCGGCGTGGAGCGCGCGCGGTCGGTGACGGTGGACTTCCACAAGAGCTTCTTCCAGCCGGTGTCGTCGAGCGCGATCCTGGTGCGCGAGCCGCGCGATCTCGCGGCGGGCGCGTGGCACGCGGACTACCTCAACCCGCTCGAGAACGACGAGCCCAACCAGGTCGACGTGTCGCTGCAGACCACGCGCCGCTTCGACGCGCTGAAGCTCTGGGTGACCCTGCGCGCGCTCGGTGCCGACCGGATCGGCGAGATGTTCGACACCGTCATCGACCTCGCGGTGGCGGTGGGTGATGAGATCGCCGCGGATCCCGAGCTCGAGCTCGTCGGCCGCACGCAGCTCAGCACCGTGCTGTTCCGGGTGCGCCCCGAGGGCGTCGACGACGCCACGCGGGACGCGCTCGTCGCGGGCGTGCGGCGCGTGCTGTTCGAATCGGGCCGGGCGCTCGTCGCGAAGACCGTGATCGACGGGCGACCCTGTCTCAAGCTGACGCTGCTCAATCCCGCGACCACGCTCGACGACGTCCGCCAGATCCTCGCAATGGTGAAGGATGCCGCCACCACCCTCGCCGGGATCGCGCCCGAGTTCGACGAGGCGCTCGCGGGTGCGGAGGCGTCCGCATGAGCGCGCACGTGCACGACATCGTCGGCGTCGGGATCGGACCGTTCAACCTCGGGCTGGCGTGCCTGGCCGAGCCCACGGGGCTGGACGCCGTGTTCCTCGACCGCGCCGACGGCTTCCGGTGGCACCACGGCATGATGATCGAAGGCGCCACGATCCAGGTGCCGTTCCTCGCCGACCTCGTCACGATGGCCGACCCGACCTCGCCGTTCTCGTTCGTGAACTGGCTGAAGCAGACCGGCCGCCTCTACCCCTTCTACATTCGCGAGAGCTTCTACGCCCTGCGCACCGAGTACGACGCGTACTGCCGGTGGGCGGCCGGGCAGCTGCCCAACCTGCGCTGGAACCACGAGGTGATCGCCGTCGAGCACGACCTCGCCGACGACGTCTACGTCGTGCGCGCCATGCGCACCGACACCGGCGAGGAGAGCGAGCTGCGCGCGCGGCACGTGGTGCTCGGCGTCGGCACGCAGCCCGTCATCCCGCCCGCCCTCCGCGGGCTCGACGGCCCGGTGATCCACAGCTCGGAGTACCTCGACCAGCGTGACGCGCTGCGCGCGTCCGGCTCCATCACGGTGGTCGGCAGCGGCCAGTCCGCCGCGGAGATCTACCGCGACCTGCTGGAGGGCGCGCGCGACGGCGGCTACCGGCTCGACTGGATCACCCGGTCGCCGCGGTTCTTCCCGATGGAGTACACCAAGCTCACGCTCGAGATGACGTCGCCGGAGTACACCGACCACTTCCACGCGCTGCCGATCGGCATCCGCCAGCACCTCGGCCGCGAGCAGCGCAGCCTGTACAAGGGCATCTCGGCCGACCTCATCGACGACATCTACGACACCCTCTACCGGTTGAGCGCCGACGGCCCCGTGCCGACGACGCTGCTGACCGACACCGAGGTGACGTCCGCCGAATGGGACGGTTCGCGGTACCGGCTGCAGCTCCGCCACGCCCAGCTCGATGGCGAGCACACGCGTGAGACCGCGTCGCTCGTGCTCGCCACCGGCTACGCCGCCCAGACGCCGCCGTTCCTGGCGCCGATCGCCGACCGCCTCGACCACGATGCGCTCGGCCGTCTCGCGGTGGCGCGCGACTACAGCGTCGACGGCGGGCGCGGCCGCGTGTTCGTGCAGAACGGCGAGGAGCACACGCACGGCCTCACCGCGCCCGATCTCGGCTTCGGCGCGTGGCGCAACTCGTCGATCCTCTCCACGATCACGGGCCGTGAGGTCTACCCGATCGAGCGTCGCATCGCCTTCCAGGACTTCGGCGTACCGGCCGGCGTATCCGCGACGGCGCCGGTCGGAGCCGCCCCGTGACGCTCGCGACCTCGCTCGTCCCGGCCGACCCGCAGCGCGACGCCCCCGTCCTCCAGCGGTGGCTCGCCGACCCGCACGCCGTGTTCTGGGGCATGGGCGATCTCGACGTCGACGCCGTGCGCGCCTACCTCACGGGCGTCGCGGCCGACCCGCATCAGCAGGCCTGGCTCGGCCTCGTCGACGGCGTCCCGACCTTCTTCGCCGAGACGTACGACCCGGCGCAGGTGCTGCTGCGCGGCATCCATGATCCGTCGCCCGGCGATCTCGGCATGCACGTGCTCATCGCGCCCCCCGAGGGCGAACCCCGTCACGGCCTCACCGACGCGGCCTTCGCGGCCGTAATGGCGTGGTGCTTCGACGCCCTCGGCGCGCAGCGCGTCGTGGTCGAACCCGACGCCCGCAACGAGCGCGTCCGGCGCAAGAACCTCCGCGCCGGCTTCACCGAACTCCGCTACGTCTCGATCGACGAAGGCGACCACACCAAGACCGCGGTGCTCTCGGTCTGCACACGCGACGACTACACCCGCTCCGAACTCGCCGCCAGCGCGGCGCCCGCACCGACAGGGATTCCCGCATGACCGCCCCCGCCGCCCACCTCACCCCCGCGCACCTGGCCGATGCGCAGCGCCACCTCGTCGCCAAGGCGATCGCCGAGTTCAGTCACGAGCGACTGCTCTCTCCCGAGCCCGTCGTCGGGGGCTGGCACGTCACCGCGCCGGACGCCGACGTGCAGTACCGGTTTCACGCGGTGCGCACCGAGCTCGATCATTGGGTCGTCGACGAGGCGAGCCTGCGCCGGCTCGTGGCCGGCGAGCCCGCGGAGCTCGACGCGCAGGCGTTCATCGTCGAACTGCAGCCGGTGCTGGGTCTCTCCGACCAGCTCCTGCCGATCTACCTCGAGGAGATCGCCTCCACGCTGGCGAGCGCGGCGTTCAAGCTCGCCCAGGGCGGGCCCTCGGCCGACGAGCTGCTGGCCGCCGACTTCCAGACGATCGAGTCCGCCATGACCGAGGGGCACCCCGGGTTCGTCGCGAACAACGGACGCATCGGCTTCGGTGTCTCGGCCCACGCCGCATACTCCCCCGAGGCGGGCCGGCCGTTCCGGATGGTGTGGCTCGCCGCGCGCCGGTCGCAGTCGCACCTCGCCCTCGGCGCCGGCCTGGACGAGGCATCCCTCCTCTCCGGCGAGCTCTCCCCCGCGGAGCGCGCGCGGTTCGCCGAACGCCTGCTCGAGCACGGCGAGGACCCCGCCGACTTCCACCTGCTGCCGGCGCACCCGTGGCAGTGGGAGAACCGCCTCGCGATCACGTTCGCGCCCGACATCGCCCGCCGGGATCTCGTGCTGATCGGCGAGAGCGACGACGAGTACCGCGCGCAGCAGTCCGTGCGCACGATGTTCAATGCGACGCATCCCGAGCGCCACTACGTGAAGACGGCGCTGGCGGTGCAGAACATGGGGTTCCTGCGCGGGCTGTCGCCGGCGTACATGCGCGTGACGCCCGCCATCAACGACTGGGTCGCCGAGCTCGTCGCCGGTGACGCCACGCTGCGCGACTCGGGCTTCCGCGTGCTGCGCGAGCGCGCGTCGATCGGGTACACGGGCGACGCGTACCACCGCACGCCCACACCCTCGCCGCATCGCAAGATGCTCGCCGCCCTGTGGCGAGAGAGCCCCGTGCCGCTGATCGCGCCGGGCGAGCGGCTCGCGACGATGGCATCGCTGCTGCACCGCGACGCGAGCGGACGCTCCTTCGCGACCGCGCTGGTGCGCGCGTCGGGGGTCGACGCGGCGACGTGGGTGCGCGCCTCCCTGCGGGTCTACCTGCGCCCGCTCGTGCACTGCCTGCTCGCGCACGACCTCGCGTTCATGCCGCACGGCGAGAACCTCATCCTCATCCTCGACGGGCACGTGCCGACCGGCGTCTTCATGAAGGACATCGGCGAAGAGGTGGCGCTGCTCGCCGACCGCGCCGTGCCGGAGGACGTGCGCCGCATCGTCTCACCGGTCGACGACGAGGAGAAGGCGCTCGCGATCTTCACCGACGTGTTCGACGGCGTGCTGCGTCACCTCGCCGGCATCCTGCACACCGATGGCACGCTGCCCGAGAGCGAGTTCTGGCGGATCGCCGCCGAGATCATCGACGAGCATGAGGCGCAGCATCCGTGGATCGAATCCCGCGTGGATCTGCGCGCCGACGCGTTCGCGCACTCGTGCCTCAACCGCCTGCAGCTGCGCAACACGCTGCAGATGGTGGACCTCGCGAACCAGTCGGCGTCGCTGATGTACGCGGGGACGCTGTCGAACCCCGTCGCACGTTCGCGCGCCGCGACGGGCGCGGTGCGGGAGCCTGTGGGAGTCTGACGCGATGGCAGAGGTCTATCGCGACGACCTCGGCATCCCTCACCTCCGCGCGGCGGACGTGGGCGATCTCGCCGAGGCACAGGGAGAGGTGACCGCGCGCGACCGCGGCTGGCAGATCGAGGTCGACCGCCTGCGGGCGTCAGGACGGCTGTCGGAGCTGATCGGCGAAGCCGGCGTGGCGTGGGACGCCTTCGCGCGACGCGCGCGCCTCGATGACACCGCGCGCCGGGCGCTGGAGGGGACGGATGCTGAGACTCGCGCGTTCGTGACCCGCTATGCCGTCGGGGTCCGGCGTGGCATGGCGGCCGTCGGCGGGGGTGCGACCGAGTTCCGCGCGCTCGATGAGATCTTCGGCGACACGGTGCCGCTCGATCCGTGGGCGGACCACGACCCGCTCGGCGTGCTGCACGTGGCGCATGCGCTGTTCTCGACGTTCCCGGTGACGCTGTGGCGGCAGCACGTCGCGACGACGCTCGGCGACGCCTGGGTCGACGTGTTCGCGGGATACGGGGACGGCGGCGACGAGACGCTCCCGACGTCGGGCAGCAACGCGTGGGCGCTGCACGGGTCGCGGACCGCGTCCGGGATGCCGCTGCTCGCCGGTGATCCGCACCGCATCTTCGAGCTGCCCGGCGTGTACCAGCAGGTGCGGCTGGCGTGCGGCGAGTTCGACGTCGTCGGGCTCGCATTCCCGGGAGTGCCCGGCATTGCGCACTTCGGGCACACCCGCGACGCGGCGTGGGGCGTGACGAACGCGATGGCGCACGGCGTCGATGTGTTCCGCGAGCGGCTGCGGCGGGTGCCCGGCGGTTACGAGGCGCTCGGGCCGGACGGCTGGCGCGGTGTCGATGTCGAGCGCTCGGTGATCCGGGTGCGCGGCGGCGACCCCGTCGAGGTCGAGGCGATCGAGACGGAGCGGGGCACGGTCGTGACCGAGCTCCGTGCCGAGGGCGACGAGCTCGTCGGGTGGAGCGTCCGGACGCCCGCCCGCGCGAACGCAGACCTCGGCGCCGGCGCGCTGCTGGGCCTGCTGCGGGCGCGAACGGCCGGGGATGTCATGACGGCGTTCGAGCGATGGGTCGACCCGGTGAACCGGGTGCTCGCCGCCGACCGCGACGGCGCGGTGCTGTCGGC
>DATEOM010000283.1:0-6360 GCA_035274105.1 Microbacterium sp. | reverse complement strand
GCACTCGGAGGAGGCGGTCGACGTCGGCGTGGGAGTGGCGTTCGGATCGGCCGACCCGGAACACCCGGCGAGCAGCAGGGTCGACACGGCGACGACGGACAGGGCGGCGAACGGGCGAATGCGCACGGAACAACCTCGAGTCAGGGGAAGGGAAGCCTCCATCCTTTCGCATCTTTCCTCTGTTCGCGCTGGGAAATGGCATGCCGGAAGCGGAATGCGATCGGGAGTACCCTCTACGGGTGACTTCCGACCTCGTGCCCGGCGCCGAAGACACCGCCGACGAGACGGCGGAAGAACCCGAGTCCCCGGCCGTGCCCGCTCGCCGCATGGGCTTCACGTATGCGCTGGGGCGCAGCATCCTGACCCCCCTCGCCCGGATCGTGTACCGCCCGCACATCGAGGGCAAGGCCAACGTCCCCAAGTCCGGCCCGGTGATCTTCGCGAGCAACCATCTGTCGTTCATCGACTCGATCGCGATCCCGGTCGCAGCTCCCCGGCCCGTCCACTTCCTCGCCAAGTCGAGCTACTTCGAGAAGCCCGCCTCCCGCTGGTTCTTCACCTCGATCGGCGCGATCCCGGTCCAGCGCGGTGCCGGGCAGGCCGCGCTGGACGCGCTCGACCAGCAGCGCGCCCTCCTCGACGACGGCAAGGCCGTCGCGCTGTACCCCGAGGGCACGCGCTCGCTCGACGGCCGCCTCTACAAGGGGCGCACCGGGGTCGCGTTCCTGGCGCTGCAGGCCGGCGCCCGCGTCGTGCCGGTGGGACTCATCGGCACCGACAAGGTCATGCCCGTCGGGGCGAAGAAGCCCTCGTTCCAGCACCGCATCACCGTCAGGTTCGGCGAGCCGCTCGATCTCGCGCACCACGGCCCGGCTTCGTCGGGCAAGGCCCGCCGGCTCGCGACCGACGAGATCATGGCCGCGATCCACGCCCTCTCGGGCCAGGAGCTCGCGAACGCCTACAACGAGGTCCCCGCGCACAATGCGATCGACCGCATCAAGCAGGTCCTCCCGCACGAGCGCCGCTGACGCGCGATCCGACTCGCCAGCCCGCTCAACGACCGGGCGAAGCGACCGCGATCGTGGGCTCGTGGCGCACCGGGAAGTTCACCGAGTTCGCGATGAAGCACCACGCGTTCGCCTGCGCGTGCGCGGCGGTCGCGGCATCCGTCATCGAGGCATCCGCGACGGTCACGCGCGGCCGCAGCACGACCTCGCGGAAGGCGCCGCCGCCGCGGCCGTCTTCGACCATGAGACCGGATGCCTCGTCCTCGTAGTCGACGACCACCACACCGGTCTGCACGCACGCGTGGAGGTACGACAGCAGGTGGCACTGGCTGAGGGCTGCGAGGAGCATGTCCTCGGGATTCCAGCGCGACGGGTCGCCCCGGAACGGCTTGTCGGAGGAGGCGAGCAGCGCGGGCTTGCCGTCGATCTCGATCGTCGTCGCCCGGTCGTAGTCCCGGTAGCCGGAGGTCCCGGTGCCGCGGTCACCCGTCCACGTCGTCCGGACGGAGTATCGATGCTCGCCCCACATGTGCACAGTCTGTCATGCGGGCTCAAGGCCGCTCCGGCGGTAGGCTGACGGGGTGCCGCAGACCTTCGCCGCGACCGACGCCGTCGAGCTCGCCGTCGTCGAACGCAGCGGTTTCGTCGAGTCGCGTCACGCCGGCGTCGCCCTCGTGCTCGCCGCCGACGGCACCATCGCCGAGAAGCTCGGCGATCCGTCTGCGCTGATCCTCCCCCGCTCCAGCCTCAAGCCTCTGCAGGCGCTCGCGTGCCTCTCGGCCGGGGTCGCGCTCGACGGCGAGCGACTGGGCCTCGCGACCGCGAGCCACTCTGGCACCGACCGCCACGTCGCCGTGGTCCGCGACATCCTGTCGCTCGCTGAACTCGGCGAGGACGCACTGGGCTGCCCCGCCGCATGGCCGAGCGACACCGCCACGCGCGACGAGATGGTCCGCGAACTCGGCCAGCCGGCGCGTATCCGCATGAACTGCTCGGGCAAGCACGCGACGATGCTCCTCACCTGCGTCGTGAACGGCTGGGAGCCCGAGGGCTACCTCGCGCCGCAGCATCCGGTGCAGATCCTCGTCCGCGAGACCGTCGAGCGCCTCATCGGCGAGAAGGTCGCCGCGACCGCGGTCGACGGCTGCGGCGCCCCGGTCTATGCGATGACCCTCTTCGGGCTCGCCCGCGCGATCCACCGGATCGGCAACTCGTCGACGACGTCGCCGTTCGCGCTGCACCGCAGCGCGGGTGCTCTCGTCGAGGCGGTGCGCGCAGACCCGTGGACGATCGACGGCCCGGGCCGCGCCGACACGATCGCCATCGAGCGGCTCGGTGTCTTCGCCAAGGGCGGCGCCGAGGGCGTCATGGTGATGGTCGCCCCGAACGGCACGACGGTCGCGCTCAAGATGCTGGACGGCAGCGGCCGCGCCGCCACCGCCGTCGCACTGCGGCTGCTCGAGCGGCACGGCGCGCTGACGGCTCCGGATGTGGCCGACACGATGTCGAGGCTTCCGCTGGCCGTCACCGGCGGCGGACAGGACGTCGGGGCCATCCGCCCCGCCTTCTAGAGGCGCTCCCACGAGGAGCCCGAGCGCTCCAACGGCGGAGCGGAAAGGATCACACGATGCGGATCAGCGTCCCCACCGAGGTGAAGAACAACGAGTACCGGGTCGCCCTCACTCCCGCGGGCGTGCACGACCTCGTCGCCTCCGGCCATGAGGTGTTCGTGCAGCGCGGCGCCGGCGAGGGCTCGTCGATGCCGGATGCCGAGTACGCGGACGCCGGGGCGGTGCTGCTCGAGGACGCCGCCGAGGTGTGGGCGCGCGCCGAGCTGCTCCTGAAGGTGAAGGAGCCGATCGCGAGCGAGTACGGATACTTCCGCGACGACCTCGTGCTGTTCACGTACCTGCACCTCGCCGCCGATCGCCCGCTCACCGAGCGCCTCGTCGCCGACGGCGTCACCGCGATCGCGTACGAGACGGTCCAGCTGCCCGGCGGCGGGCTCCCGCTCCTGGCCCCCATGAGCGAGGTCGCCGGGCGTCTCGCCCCCACCGTCGGTGCGGCGACGCTGATGCGCTCCGCCGGGGGCCTCGGCCTGCTCATGTCGGGCGTGCCGGGCACGCGCCCCGCGACCGTCACCGTCATCGGCGGCGGCGTCGCCGGCGCCAACGCCGCCGTGATCGCGGTCGGCCTGGGCGCCGACGTCACCGTCTTCGACACCAACGTGCAGCGCCTGCGCTACCTGGACGACCACTTCCAGGGCCGGGTCAAGACCGCGGCGTCGAACCCGCTCGACCTCGACCGTGCCGTCACCGCGTCGGATCTGGTCATCGGCTCGGTCCTGATCCCCGGCGCCAAGGCGCCGAAGCTCGTGACCAACGACATGGTCTCGCGCATGCGCCCGGGCTCCGTGCTCGTCGACATCGCCGTCGACCAGGGCGGCTGCTTCGAGGACACGCACCCGACCACCCACGCCGACCCGACCTTCCCGGTGCACGGCAGCATCTTCTACTGCGTCGCGAACATGCCCGGTGCCGTGCCGAACACCTCGACGTCGGCGCTCACCAACGCCACGCTCCCCTACATCCGCCAGATCGTGCGACGTGGCTGGAAGGAAGCACTGCGAGCGGATGCTGCGCTCGCAGGCGGTCTCAACACGGTGGGCGGTCGCGTGGTCAATGCGGGCGTGGCGACGGCGCACGAACTCGATCTCGCTCCGCTGGACGCCGCACTGGCCTGACGGCGGCGCGGCGACGGAAGCCCCGGACCCCTGAGGGTCCGGGGCTTCCGCGGCTCAGGCGAGGCCGCCGTCGATCGACCGGGCGTAGTCGGCCGGGTCCTCGGGGACGAGCACCGGCGTGTCGCGGTTGAGGCTCTCACCGCGGAAGAACGGCTTCGCCCGAGGGAACAGGAACCACAGGAACATGAGCAGCACGCCGAAGGCGAGCGACCCGATGCCGAGCACGAACGTGCCGCCGATGCCGAGGAGAACGGTGTAGCCGTAGTCGACGTCGTACATGTCGATCGCGGACTGCACGAACGCGTACGTCAGCATCAGCGCTCCCAGCAGCGGAAGCAGGAACCGGTAGAAGAAGTTCCTCGCGCTGTTGAAGAGCTCGCGGCGGAAGTACCACACGCAGGCGTAGCCGGTGATGGCGTAGTAGAAGGCGATCGCAAGCCCCAGCGACAGGATCGAGTCCTGCAGGATGTTGTCGCTGATCAGCGTCATCCCGACGTAGTACACGATCGCGACCACACCCATGACCAGGGTCGAGAACGAGGGCGTCTTGTACCGCGGGTGCACCGTCGCGAAGCGGCGGGGCAGCGCCTTGTAGGCGGCCATCGAGAGCGTGCCGCGCGCGGTCGGCAGGATCGTCGTCTGGGTGGACGAGATGGCCGAGATCATGACGGCGACCACCAGCACCCATCCGAGCGGCCCGAGCAGGCCATCCTTGATGGCGAGGAAGAAGTCGTCCGCGTTCGCCTCGTTGCCGAGCCCCGTTCCCGTCTCGCCGAGACCGGCGTACATCATCGCGGCCACCGTCACGCCGACATAGGTGAACAGCAGGATGACCGTCGTCAGCAGCGCCGCCCGACCGGGGATGCGCTTGGGATCCTTGGTCTCCTCGTTCAGCGCGAGGCACGTGTCCCAGCCCCAGTAGATGAACAGCGCCAGCAGGATCGCCTCGACGAATCCGCCCCACTCGGTGAACGCGAGCGGGTTGAACCACGACCAGTCGAACGGGGTCGGGTCTGGTGCGGTGCCGGCGAAGAACTGCCAGAGTGCGGCGACCACGAAGATCGCGAGGGCGAGGTACTGGATCGCGAGCAGCACGTTCTGGATGCGCTCGCCGATCTCGACGCCTCGCCAGCTCACCCACGTCATCGCCGCGATGAAAACCACTCCGGTCGCGGTCACGAGCGGGACGTTGTCGGCGAGCAGCGCGTCCTCGGGGTTGCCCACGATGCCGTCCACGAGCGCCCAGAAGTAGATGCCGGCGATCTGTGCGAGGTTCGCGAGCACGACCATGCCGGCGACCGCGACGCCCCACCCGCCCATCCAGCCGACCCAGGGGCCGAAGGCCTTGGTGCCCCATGTGAACGTGGTGCCGCAGTCGGGGACGTCGTTGTTGAGCTCGCGGTACGCGAACGCGATGAAGAGCATCGGGATGAACGCGATGACGAACGCGATGGGCGCCTGCGCACCGACCGCCAGCACGACGAATCCGAGGGTCGCCACCAGCGAGTAGACGGGCGCGGTCGACGCGAGGCCGATGACGGTGGAACCCCATAGTCCCAGCGTTCCCGCGGCGAGTCCCTTGCCCTCAGGGCGTTGCAGATCGATAGGGGTTGTAGCCACAGGCCGACGCTATGGCGTGCGTGAAGCGCGGGTCAAGGCGTCCGCCTGACGGTCAGACCGGACATGTCACGACGGGAGGACAATGCGGACGGGATCCGCTCCGGCCGAGATGAGCCACGCGCGCGCGGCGCCCGGTTCGCAGTAGGGCGGCACGCCGCGGAATCCCGCGAGGACGCGGAGCTCGGACGCGCACGAGGTGTCGACCACGAGGTCGTGGTCGCCGCGCACATCGGCGAGCAGCCGCCAGTGTCGCTGCCAGTCGTCGGGCTCCCCCACGACGACCACGCGCCCGGTCGCGGCGGCAGCGGGATCCGCCACGTAGTCGTCGACGCCGAGCACGCGCAGACCGTGCTCCTCCCAGGCGGCGAGCGCGCGCCGGCCCGCCGGCGAACGGCGCGCCACGACGCCGGTGAGCTGAGCGAGAGGGATCCACGGGATGTCGGGTTCCGCCGGCCCCCGGGGGGAAAGCGGCGCCACGGCGAGCTGGAGCGTTCGTCCGTCGAGCCGCCCCCTCCCCGCCGGGGCCGACGGATCGAACGTCGAGGGGTCTCCCCCGGCCGATGCGTGATCGACGCGCGTGGCGTAGGGCAGCAGGAGCCGCCGCGGAAAGAGCTCGGCCACACGCGACACCGGCCCGGTCAGCCGGTGCGCACCCGCGACCACCAGCACGCCGGCATCGGCGGCACGGCGGACGAGACCCTCGATGCGTTCCATGACGACCTGCGCGTACTCGGGCGGCAGACGCAGCCCGATCGCATCGAGGTCATCGACGACCACCGCCGATCCGCGGCGCGGCAGCTCCTCGTGCAGCGCGGCGACGGCGTCCCACAGCCGCTCCGGGTGGACCGGCAGGCGCACCGTCGTCCCACCCCGCTGAGCCGCGACGAGGTCCAGCGCGCTCGACACGCCGGACGCCGGCCCGCCGAGCACCAGCAGACCGCGGTCCGCCGCTTCCAGGAACGCGACGGGCTGCCGCTGGCGCTCGGGCTC
>DATEOM010000282.1:0-4812 GCA_035274105.1 Microbacterium sp. | reverse complement strand
TCGACCGAGCCGTAGACGAGTTCCTGGCCCTCGTCGAGTCGCGCGAGCAGCAGGAGGTCTTCGACGAGCCCGGTCATGCGCAGCGACTGCGCCTGGATGCGCTCGAGCGACTGGGTGGTCGTCGCGTCGACGGCGTCGATCGCGAGGCGCGTGAGATCCACCGTGCCGTAGACGAGCTCCTGGCCCTCGTCGAGCCGTGCGAGCAGCAGCAGATCCTCGACGAGCGAGGTCATGCGCAGCGACTGCGCCTGGATGCGCTCGAGAGACGCCTCGGTCGTCTCGAGCGCCGTGCTCTGACCACGGCCCAGCGCCGTGAGCGACAGCTCGGAGTACCCGCGGATCGATGCGAGCGGCGTGCGCAGCTCGTGGCTGGCGTCCGCGACGAAGCTGCGCATGCGCTCCTCGTTGCGCTGGCGCGCCGTGAGGGACTCGTCGACGTGGTCGAGCAGCGTGTTGAGGGCGGCGCCCACGCGGCCGACCTCGGTGCGCGCATCGGCCTCGCGCGCGGGGACGCGCTCGGAGATCGAGACCTCGCCCTGGTCGAGCTGCTGCGACGACACGCGCGCCGCCGTGTCGGCGACGGCCCGCAGCGGTGCGAGGCCCCGCCGGATGGTCCATGCGGTGGCGACGGCGAGCAGCATCAGGCCGCCCACCGTGAGCAGGGCGATGGTGATGAGCATGCGGGTGAGCGTGTCGGAGATGCCCGCTCGCGAGAGGCCGACGATCGCGAAGGCGCTCCCCAGCGGGACGCCCTCGATCCGGTAGGTGCCGAGACCGTCCACGGTCACCACGAACTGGCCGTGCTGGCCCTTGAGGCTCTCGGCGATCGACGCGATCTCCTCGTCGCTCAGCGCGACGACCTCGCCGTCGGAGTCGAATACGGCGGCTGACGGCTCACCGGGCGTGGACTCGACGGCGAGGAAGAAGCCCGGCCGCGGGGCGGGCTGCTGCTCGAGGATCTGCTCCGCGGTCATGCCGGTGCTGATCGGCACGCGCATGAATTCGACGCTCTGCTGGGCGGATTTCACCTCCGCCTCCAGCTGGGCTTCGAGCACCTGCCCGAGGATCGCGCTGGTCGCGACGGCGACGAGCACCATGATGAACGATGTGATGCCGACCACCGTGACGATGAGCCGGCGCTGCAGCGTCCACGGCGCGCGGCGGGGGAGCTGTTCGTCCTGGGGGGCGTTCTGTTCAGCGGATGAACCGGATGCCTCGGCCTGCGCGATCGCGCCGGTCGAGGCATCCATCGTCCCTGTCGTGGTGGTGTCGGGAGTGCTCTCGTCCGTCACTGCGGCGCCTTGATCATGTAGCCGACGCCGCGAACGGTGTGGATGAGGGGTTCGAGGCCGGCGTCGATCTTCTTGCGGAGGTACGAGATGTAGAGCTCGACGACGCTGGAGCGGCCGCCGAAGTCGTAGTTCCAGACGCGGTCGAGGATCTGCGCCTTCGAGACCACGCGCCGCTGGTTGCGCATGAGGTAGCGCAGCAGCTCGAACTCGGTCGCGGTGAGTTCGATCTCGGTGCCCGCGCGCTCGACCTCGTGGCTGTCCTCGTTGAGCGTGAGGTCGCCGACGCGCAGGATCGGCTCGGCGCCCGCGGCGTGCGCGGTGCCGGCGCGGCGCATCAGGCCGCGCAGGCGCGCCACGACCTCTTCGAGGCTGAAGGGCTTCGTGACGTAATCGTCGCCGCCCGCCGTGAGCCCGGCGACCCGGTCGGTCACGGCGTCCTTCGCGGTGAGGAACAGCACCGGCACGTCGTCGCCGGACTGACGCAGCCGCTGCAGCACGGCCATGCCGTCGAGGTCGGGCATCATGATGTCGAGCACCATCGCGTCGGGCTCGAACTCGCGCGCCGACTGCAGCGCCTCGAAGCCGGAGCCCGCGGTGCGCACCTCCCACCCCTCCATCCGCAGCGCCATCGACAGCAGGTCGGTGAGCATCTGCTCGTCGTCGACCACGAGGACGCGGAGGTTCGAGCCGTCGGGACGCAGGAGGGCCGGTGCGGGGTTGGTCATGATCCCATTGTGGGGCTCTTCCTATGCGATTCCTATGGAGCCCGCTATGCACGCGCTGTGAGCTCGTCCCTGCCGCGGTGAGCTCGTCCCTCCCGCGGTGAGCTCGTCCCTGCCGCGGTGAGACGACAGTCGCGGGACGAGACCTCGGGTGAACCCCACGGTCTCGTCCGCCGACTGTCGTCTCACGGTCATCACGGACTCATAGGCGGCGCTGGCGCGGCGCATGGCGCCGATCCGTAGCGTCGCGTCGACGGCGGCACCCGCCCGCCGAGAGGAGACGCATGTACACGACCTATCTGCGGCGGGAGCTGGCCGGCCGCAAGAAGCAGACGATCATCGTGGCCGCCGGCCTTGCGATCGCGATCGCGCTCGTGATGATCGTGAACTCGCTCGCCGCAGGGGTGAGTGCCGCGCAGGCGCAGGCGCTCGAGTCCGTGTACGGCGTCGGCACCGACCTCACGGTCACCGGAGCGCAGGCGGAGCCCGGCGAGGGCGGCGGCGCACGCTTCGACTTCGGCGAGGACGGCGGCTCGACGACCGACGACGGCACGACCGAGCTGAGCCAGTCGCGGCTCATGACCGACTTCATGCGCGGCACGCTCGACGCCGCGACCGTCGACACGGTCGCGGGGGTGGAGGGCGTCGCCGCGGCGTTCGGCGCGCTGAGCCTCACGAACTCCACGTTCTCGGGGGAGCTCCCGCAGCGTCCGGACGACTCGACGGACTCGGGCACGACCCAGGGCCAGCCGCCGCAGCAGGGCGAGGGCGGAGCCGGCGGCTTCGGCGGCGGCTCGTTCGACGTCGACTCGTTCACGGTGCTGGGCATCGATCCGTCGGCGGACGCCGTCGGTCCCCTGTCGGCCGTGGAGGTCTCCGACGGCCGCGGTCTCGCGACGTCCGACGAGGGCGAGCACGTCGCCGTGGTCGATGCGACCTATGCCGCGACGGCGGAGCTCGCGGTGGGCGACACGATCGACGTCGGCGGCCAGGACTTCGAGGTCGACGGAATCGTCGCCTCGACCTCCGACGAGGCCGACACCGCGTCCGACGTGTACATCCCGCTGGGCGTCGCGCAGGAGCTCTCCGGCGCCGGCGATGTCGTGTCGACGGTCTATGTGCAGGCCGAGTCGTCCGATGCCATCGCCTCGGTGCAGGCGGCGCTCCAGGACGAGCTGCCCGACGCCACGGTGAGCTCGCAGGCCGATCTCGCCTCGACGGTGTCCGGCTCGCTCTCGAGCGCCTCGTCGCTCATCACCAACCTGGGCACGTGGCTCTCGCTCATCGTGCTCGCGGTGGCGCTCGTCCTCGCGGTGCTGTTCACGATCTCCGGCGTGTCCCGGCGCACGCGGGAGTTCGGCACCCTCAAGGCCATCGGCTGGTCGAACGGCCGTGTGGTCGGCCAGGTCGCGGGGGAGTCGATCGTGCAGGGCGCGATCGGCGGCGTCGTGGGCCTCGCCATCGGCTTCGCCGGCATTCTCGCGATCAACCTCATCTCGCCGACGATCTCGACCGCGCCGACGGCGCAGACGTTCGGTCCCGGTGGCGCGGACGGCCCGATGGGCGGCGGTGGCGGAGCCCTCGGCAGCGCCATGCCGTCCGCGGGTACCGACATCGTCCTCTCGGCGCCGATCACGCTGTGGGTCGTCGTCGCGGCGGTCGGCATCGCGGTGCTCGGCGGCATGGTCGCCGGCGCCTTCGGCGGCTGGCGTGCGGCCCGGCTGAGCCCCGCCGAGGCGCTGCGATCGGTCGGCTGAGGCATCCCATGTCCGACACCATCCCCACCGCACCCGAACCCCTTTCACCGACGGGAGAGCACGTCATGACCATGATCGACACCCAGCCGCAATCGGCTCCGGATGCTGCGTCCCCGGCGCAGTACCGCCTCGAAGGCGTCACGCGCACCTACACGCAGAAGGGCAGGGTCGTGAAGGCGCTCGCGGGCGTCGACCTCACGATCGACGCGGGCGACTTCGTCACCATCCAGGGACCGACCGGCGGCGGAAAGTCGACGCTGCTGCAACTGCTCGGCGCGCTCGACCGGCCGACGACCGGGTCGGTGCACCTCGGTGAGATCGACATCGCGACCGCGAACAACCGCGAGCTCGGCCGCATCCGCGCACACGAGATCGGATTCGTGTTCCAGGGCTTCAACCTCATCCCGACGCTCACCGCCCACGAGAACGTCGACATGGCGCTCGAGCCGCTCGGTCTGTCGAAGGAGGAACGCACGGCGCGCGTGACGGAGGCGCTCACGCACGTCGGACTCGCCGAGCGCGCCGACCACCGCCCCGGCGAGCTGTCGGGGGGTCAGCAGCAGCGCGTCGCGATCGCGCGGGCGATCGTCAAGCGTCCGCGTGTGCTCCTCGCCGACGAGCCCACCGGCAACCTCGACGAGAGCATGCGCGACGAGATCCTCGCGGTGCTGCAGTCGCTGAACGGCGAGGGCCTCACGCTCATCGTCGTGACGCACGACTCGGCCGTCGCGCGACGGGCCCGACGTCGTCTCCGCCTCGACAAGGGCACCGTGCGCGACATCACGCGCTGAGAGAGCCTCCTCGGATCAGCGCACCGAGCGGGCATGGGCCGCGATGCGATCGAACAGCGCATCGCGGCCCTCGTCGACCTCCTGGGCCTCGGGGTGCGCGTCGAAGTAGGCGAGGATGCGGCGCGCGCCCTCGTCGAACGTCACCGTGGTGCGAAACTCGGGCACGAGCTGCGTCACCTTCGACACGTCGAACACGACGGAGTGGGCCTTGTCGCCGACGAGCGTCGGCCCGAGCTCGGGCTCGAAGGCG
>DATEOM010000281.1:0-2645 GCA_035274105.1 Microbacterium sp. | reverse complement strand
GGTCGTGCCGCTCTCCGAGGTGCCTGACCCGGTGTTCGCCGGAGGGGTCATGGGGCCGGGCGCGGCCATCGAGCCGGTCGGCGACACGGTGTTCTCGCCCGGCGCGGGCGTGATCGCCGCGGCGCAGCCGACCGGGCACGCGTTCGGGATCGTCCTCGACGGCGGAGTCGAGCTGCTGATCCACGTCGGCATCGACACCGTCAACCTCAAGGGCGAAGGCTTCGACGTCAAGGTCGAGAACGGCGACCGCGTCGAACTCGGCACGCCGCTCGTCACCTTCGACCGCGCGGTGATCGAGAAGGCCGGCTACCCGCTCATCACGCCGGTCATCGTGCTGAACGCCGACGACTTCGGCGAGGTGTCGCCGGTGCTCGAGGGCGAGATCGCGGTGGGCGGCTCGCTCATCACGGTCGACCGGAAGGAGTAGCGGCTGAGAGCCGTGAGGATCCGGGCCAACACTTCGACGTGTGCCGCTACTTGCGGTGCGCGGCGTAGTAGGCGAGAAGGGCCCGGGTCGAGGCGTCCTGCGCGGCGATCGCCGCCTCGTCACCCTCGATCGCCGGAGCGATCTGCAGGGCCAGCTGCTTGCCGAGCTCGACGCCCCACTGGTCGAACGAGTTGACGCCCCAGATCACGCCCTGCGTGAAGGTGATGTGCTCGTAGAGTGCGACGAGCTGACCGAGCACGGCGGGCGTGAGTGCCGGCGCGAAGATCGACGTCGTCGGCTTGTTGCCCGCGAAGGTGCGCGCGGCGACGAGTGCGCCGGTGGTGCCCTCCGCCTCGACCTCTTCCGCCGTCTTGCCGAAGGCGAGGGCCTTCGTCTGCGCGAGGAAGTTCGACAGGAACAGCCCGTGCACGTCGCGGCCGGCGTCCTCGAGAGCGTACGCGGGGTTCGCGAAGGCGATGAAGTCGGCGGGGATCAGGCGCGTGCCCTGGTGGATCAGCTGGTAGAACGCGTGCTGCCCGTTGGTGCCGGGCTCACCCCAGAACACCTCGCCGGTGTCGGTGGTGACGGGGGAGCCGTCCCAGCGGACGGACTTGCCGTTGGACTCCATGGTGAGCTGCTGCAGGTAGGCGGCGAAGCGCGAGAGCTGCTGCGCGTAGGGGAGCACCGCGTGCGACTGCGCCCCGAGGAAGTTCGAGTACCAGACGTTGAGCAGGCCCATCAGCACCGGCACGTTGCGCTCGAGCGGTGTGTTCGCCACGTGCTCGTCGACCGCGTGGAAGCCGGCGAGCAGCTCGCGGAACACGTCGGGGCCGAGCTCGATCATGAGCGACAGGCCGATGGCCGAGTCCACGGAGTAGCGGCCGCCCACCCAGTCCCAGAAGCCGAACGCGTTGTCGGTGTCGATGCCGAACGCGGCGACCTTGTCGAGCGCGGTCGAGACGGCGACGAAGTGGTGGGCGACGGCATCCGTCTTCGCCGCGTCCGAACCGTCGATCGCGCCCGACTTCTCCAGGCCCGCCCACAGCCAGTCGCGCGCGAGGCGCGCGTTGGTCAGGGTCTCGAGCGTGGTGAACGTCTTCGACGCGACGATGAAGAGCGTCGTCTCGGGGTCGAGGTCCTTGGTCTTGTTCGCGATGTCGAACGGGTCGATGTTCGACACGAACCTGGCCTGGATGCCGGCGGTGGCATACGGCTCGAGCGCCGCCGAGATCATGACGGGGCCGAGGTCGGAGCCGCCGATCCCGATGTTGACGATGTGCGTGACCTTCTTGCCGGTAACGCCCTGCCACTCGCCCGAGCGCACGCGGTCCGCGAAGGCGGTCATGCTCTTCAGCACGGACTGGACGTCGGCGTCGATGTCCTGCCCGTCGACGACGAGCGCGGGCTCGGCACCGGCGGGTCGACGCAGCGCGGTGTGGAGCACCGCGCGGTCCTCGGTGGTGTTGATGTGCTCGCCGGCGAGCATCGCGGCGTAGCGCTCGGCGACCCCGGTCTCGTCGGCGAGCTTCACGAGGGCCGCGAGGATCTCGTCGGTCACGAGGTTCTTCGACAGGTCGACGTGCAGATCGGCGAGCTCGAAGCTGAGGCGCTCGGCGCGGCGCGGATCGATGGCGAACCAGTCGCGCAGATCGGGGGCGAACGAGTCGCGGATCGAGCTGAGCTCGGCCCAGGCGGACGTGGTGGTGGCATCGATGGGAGCTGTCACGCACCCCAAGGTACCCGCGCCCGTGCGCACGTTGGTTTCGCGTTACTCACCGATGGGCCGCCGCAGTTGTGAGCCAGGCGTCCCGCCTGGCGTTCAGGAAGCCGACCGTAGGGTGGAACCACCATGCCTTTCCCCTCGCCCGACCTGCGCCTGATCGCCGTCGACATGGACGGCACCCTGCTCGACGGCCACGGCCGCATCCCCGAGGCCCTGTGGCCGCTGCTGGACCGCCTGCACGCGGACGGCATCGGCTTCGCGCCGGCGAGCGGGCGGCAGCTCGCCACCCTCCAGCGTGCGTTCGCCGCGCACCTCGACGACATGGTGTTCATCGCCGAGAACGGCGGGTACGTCGTGCACGGCGAGGTCGAGATCAGCTCCGACGCCCTCGATCCTGCGTTCACCGCATCGCTCGTCGCGCGCCTGCGGGCGCTCGCCGCCGAGGGAGCCGACCTCGGCGTGGTGGTGTGCGGCAAGCGCTCGGCGTACATCGAG
>DATEOM010000280.1:0-4091 GCA_035274105.1 Microbacterium sp. | reverse complement strand
ATCGGCGAGGCATCCGGCGTGGGGACGCGGACGATCGCCAGAGGTGGGACTCACGCGTGGGGACGCGGGCCCGCCCTGCGGCGGGCGGTCTGGGGGGACCGCCCGCCGCACACTCCGTGCGACACTGGCACCAGGCCTACGGCGCGACGGTGCGCCACGGGGAGAGGACGGCCGCGATGTCGACGCCGACGGACTCCTCGCGCGACGAGCTCGCTGCGTTGCGCGAGCGCGCGTACGGGCGTGACGCCGACATCCTCGACGACCCCGTTGCGCTGGCCAGACTGAACGAGCTCGAGGAGCAGGCGGCGGCGAGCGCGGCGAGCGCCGCCGCGCGGACGCCCGTCTCGACCAACGGTTCACCCTCGTTCGGGGCGGCCGACGACGGCGCGGAGGGCGCGGAGCGTGGGGACCCACCGGCCCTCATGCTGCCGCGCTCGGAAGAGACGGATGCCGCGACCGCGACCGCGACCGACACGATCGTCCCGGATCGTGACCGCAACGGCTCCCCCGGTTCCGCGAGTCTCGGCGCTGCGACCCCGGACGCGGACGCCGGCGGGACGGATGCCGCGGACTCTGCCGCCGACGCGGGTGACGACGTCAGCGATCCCGACGCTGCCACCCTCGCGCCCACCCGCCCGTGGTGGCGGCGGGTTCCAACCTTGTGGGCAGCCTCGGTCGTCGCCGCGATGCTGATCGGCGCCGGTCTCACGCTGCTGGTGCAGAACCTGGAAGCGGGTCGCGTCGACGTGCTGCAGGTGGACCCCGACGCCGAGTGGCCGGAGGAGATCTGGGACGGCGAGACCGAGGGCTCCCTCGGCTTCGAGTCGTTCTACGGTCTTTCGGTGCTGTCGCAGCCGCAGGTGACGGGGGACGGGACGCAGGCAGCGGTGCCGTGTCTGATCGTCTTCAGCGGGGTGGGACGGAACCCGTCGTATCTCGGCGGCTCGTGCGGCGCGGGTGCGTTCCCCGCGCAGGCGGCGTTGGTCGTCGGACGCCAGGCTCCGTCGGAGCTCCGCGACCGCTTCCCGGAGGGCACGGCGCTGCAGCTCGTGCTCGACGGCGAGCAGGTGCACGTCTACGCGCGCGAGCCCGGGCTCGTCGAGCCCTGAGCGCGTCAGCCGCCTCGGACTCCCGGCATCCGTTCCGTGCAGACTGGTCTACGACTCGTCTGCACGCGGCTGGCACAGGCCGCGCGAACAGCGGGCGTCGCACTGCTGACTGATGACGGCGAGCGCTGACGCGGCGAGTTTCAGGCGCCCCGGCTCCCGGCATCCGTCGCACCGACGTCACTGCGGTGGAAGTTCTGGAAGGAGCGGGATGCTGTGGGCCCGCGCTGGCCCTGATACCTGTTGCCATACGGACCCGAGCCGTACGGGCTCTCGGCGGGCGAAGTGAGGCGGAAGTAGCAGACCTGCCCGATCTTCATGCCAGGCCAGAGCTTGATCGGAAGCGTCGCGACGTTCGACAGCTCCAACGTCACGTGACCCGAGAAGCCGGGGTCGATGAAGCCCGCGGTCGAATGCGTCAGGAGTCCCAGGCGGCCGAGTGAGGACTTGCCCTCGAGGCGTGCAGCGATGTCGTCCGGAAGGGTGATCTGCTCGAACGTCGACCCGAGCGCGAACTCGCCCGGATGCAGGATGAACGGCTCTTCGGGATCGACCTCGATGAGACGCGTCAGCTCCGGCTGGTCCTCAGCGGGGTCGATGAAGGGGTACTTGTGGTTGTCGAACAGCCGGAAGTACCGGTCGAGCCGCACGTCGACGCTCGAGGGCTGCACCATCGCCGGGTCCCACGGGTCGAGCGCGAGGCGCCCCGCGTCGATCTCGAGCCGGATGTCGCGGTCACTCAGCAGCACGGAGCCAGCCTATCCGGACCGTGCTGTTATGCTGTCCGGGCGCCGTAACAGGCGCACGGGGCTGTAGTTCAATGGCAGAACTTCTGCTTCCCAAGCAGACAGCGCGGGTTCGATTCCCGTCAGCCCCTCCACACCGCCGCGTCAGACGCGACCCGTCAGGATCAGGTTCCAGTAGACCCACGGCAGCACATGCCGGTCGAAGACCCACGACAGCCGGCTCTCGCGGTACATCCGCTTGTAGAACGGGATCGTGGGCTTCTGCCTGCCCTGGTCGTCGAACTCCGCCCACACCACCGTCGAGCGCGACACCGTGAACGGGCAGACCGCGTAGCCGTCGTAGCGGGCGCTGGGCTCCTTGCCGCGGAGCGCCTTCTTGACGTTCTTCGCCACCACCCACGTCTGCTTGCGCAGCGCGCCGCCGCATTTTGAGTTCGTCGTGGCGGCGGCATCCCCCAGCGCCCACACATTCGGGAATCGCGGATGCCGGAGCGTCCGCGGATCGACCTCGACGAAGCCGCCCGACACGCCGGGCACGGCGAGGGACGTCGCCTTCAGCCAGTCGGGTGCGGACTGCGGCGGCTCCACGTTGAGCACGTCGTAGTGCACGTGCTCGGGACCGTTCGGACCGCCCAGCACCACCTCCTGCGCCTCTGCGTCCACGCGCAGCAGCACGCTCCGCGTGCGCAGCTCGATGCCGTACTCGGCGATCTTGCGCTCCAGCTCGCGGTCGAAGGGCTCGAGGAAGGCGGTCGGCGTCGGCACGACCATGACCACACGCAGGGCATCGAGGACGCCGGTGGCCCGCCAGTAGTCGCACGCCTGATACATCGGCTTCTGTGCGGCGCCGGCGCACGACGCGGGTCCGTCGGGCTGAGTGAAGACGACAGTCCCCTCCTTCAGGTCCCGGAGCAGCGCCGACGCCTTCTTCGCCAGTTCGAATTGGTAGTGGGATGCTGCCGCCGGCGTCTGCATGGCGTCGACCAGTCCCGGCACGCGATCCCAGTCGAGCTGGATCCCCGGGCACACGATCAACTGGTCGTAGGTCAGCCGATCGCCGCTCTCGAGCACGACGGCATCGCTGTCGGGCTGCACGGAGGCGACAGCATCCTGGATCCACTCCACGCCCTTCGGCATCACGTCGCGCTGCGGACGCACCGTGATGCCCGCGGGCGCCGTGCCCCCGGCGACATGCGAGAACAGCGGCTTGTACAGGTGCTCCTCGCGCGGCTCGATGATGGCGATGTCGTCGACGCCGGCGTTGCGCAGGCGTGCGGCGACCGAGATGCCCCCGTTGCCGCCCCCGATGACGATGACCCGGTGGTGCGCGCTCGTGCCGCTCACGATCCCTCTCCCCATGTCCATGGCGCCGAGGTTAGGCTTTCGGTCCGTCCGATCGCAGGGGCTTGTGCCGGGCGCCGCGGCGACGCATGATGCCGTGTCCGGCCGGCCGGCCGGCCCGGTCCGACGGCCGGGCTGAGGTAGTGTGGGGCCTTCACGGCCCAGCCCCCGCACCGACCGCGCGGGCGGGATTCCGTCAGACTTCCTATGACTCCCGCGATCGCCGCCCACGAATACTCGCCCTGGGATTTCTGGAGCGAGGCGAGCCCGGCCGAGCGCGAGGCGCAGCTCGCCTTCCAGCAGACGGTCGTCGCAGGCCGTGACGACCACGAACTCGGCGACCAGTGCTTCCTCTCCGAGCTCGCCTCCATCGACAACGACTCGTTGCGCCTCGGCGACCGCACGTACGTCGCCGCAGGCGCCTACCTCACCGGTGACCTTCGCGCCGGCGCCGACTGCAGCATCAACCCGTACACCGTCATCCGTGGCCGTGTCGCCATGGGCGACGGCGTGCGCATCGGCGCGCACACCTCGATCCTGGGGTTCAACCATTCGATGGAATCGGGCACGCCCGTCTTCCGGCAGCCCCTCACCTCCCAGGGCATCGAGATCGGCGACGACGTGTGGATCGGCTCGCACGTCGTGATCCTCGACGGCGTCCGCGTCGGATCGCATTCGGTGCTCGCCGCCAGCGCCGTCGTCACGAAGGACGTGCCCGCCGGAGCCGTCGTCGGCGGCAACCCCGCACGCTTCATCCGGTGGCGCGTCGAGCCCGACGACACCGGCATCCACCCAGATGCGGCGGCGGATGCTGCCGCCCGCGGCACCGAGGACCGCCCTGGAAGCCCCGCACCACGGGAGCCCGCCGAGACCCCGCCCGAGGTGCTGGCCGCCCTGG
>DATEOM010000279.1:0-2277 GCA_035274105.1 Microbacterium sp. | reverse complement strand
GCGACGTTGGCGAGGAGCTCGGCCTCGGCCTCGGCGCGACGGGCGGATCGCGCCGCGCGCGCCGCGCGATCCACGATGAAGCTCACCAGCACGGCGATCACGACATAGAGGAGGAGGGCCCAGACGTTCCGCGGATCGGCGACCGACACGGTGTAGTAGGGCGCGACGAAGAAGTAGTTGAGGGTGAAGCCCGACATCATCGCGGCGAACACGGCGGGCCAGATGCCGCCGACGAGCGACACCAGCACGACGAGCAGCTGGTACGCCAGCACGTCGCTCGTGATGGTGTCCTCACTGCGGATCGACACCAGCAGCCACGTCAGCAGCGGCCCGCCGATCAGGGCGAGCGCGAACCCGAGCACGCGGCGGCGGACGCTCAGGGCGCCGCCGGTCACGCGCGGCAGCGGGAACCGGTCGCCCGCCGCGTCATGCGTCACGATGTGCACGTCGATGTCGCCGGACTCGCGGATCACCGTCGCGCCGATGCCGGGTCCGGTGAACAGCGTCGCGAGCCGGCCGCGCCGGCTCACGCCGATCACCAACTGCGTCGCGTTCACCGACCGGGCGAACTCGACCAGAGCGCGGGGGATGTCGTCGCCGACGACCTGGTGGTAGGTGCCGCCGAGCGACTCGACCAGTGACCGCTGCGCTTCGAGGGCTCCGGGATCGCCCGCTCGCAGGCCGTCCTGGCTCGACACGTGCACACCGAGCAGCTCGCCGCCCGCCGACCGCGCGGCGATGCGGGCGCCGCGGCGCAGCAGCGTCTCGCCCTCGGATCCGCCGGTGAGCGCGACGACCACGCGCTCACGGGCCTGCCATGCGCCCTCGATGCCGTGCTCGGCGCGGTAGGACTTGAGCGCGCTGTCGACCTCGTCGGCGAGCCACAGCAGCGCGAGTTCGCGGAGGGCCGTGAGGTTGCCGAGCCGGAAGTAGTTCGACAGGGCCGCGTCGATCCGCTCCGCCGGGTAGACGAGCCCGGCCGACAGTCGATCCCGCAGCGACTCGGGGGAGAGGTCGACGACTTCGACCTGGTCGGCGTCTCGCACGACGGCATCCGGCACCGACTCGCGCTGCGTGACCCCCGTGATCTGCTCGACGACACCGCCGAGCGACTCGATGTGCTGCACGTTGACCGTCGTGATCACGTCGATGCCGGCGTCGAGCAGATCGGCGACGTCCTGCCAGCGCTTCGGATGCCTGAGGCCCGGCGCATTGGTGTGCGCGAGCTCGTCGACGAGCGCGATCTCGGGGTTGCGCTCGAGCACACCCTCGAGGTCCATGTCGCTGAGCTCGACGCCGCGGTGCGAGACGACGGTGCGCGGAACCACGGGCAGGCCCTCGGCGAGCGAGGCCGTGGCGGTGCGCCCGTGCGTCTCGACGACCGCGATGACGACGTCGCGTCCGTCCTCGGCGAGGCGGCGGCCCTCTTCGAGCATCTCGTACGTCTTGCCGACGCCGGGCGCCGCGCCGAGCAGCACCCGCAGCCTCCCGCGCTTCACGTGCTCACCCTATTTCCTCCTGGTTCTCTCGGGTTTGGGGCGGATTCTGTCCGTTGGGGCGCAATTTCTCCGCCCCAACGGATAGATCGCGCCCCAAACCCAGAGAGGGGGGATGGATGCTGCGGCCCGGGGCACGGTCAAGACTCCAGGTCGTCGAGGGCGAGGTTGAGCTGGCCGGGTCGTCCGGGGCGGCGCCACGGCCCGCGCGCTTGGGTTTGGGGCGGATTCTGTCCGTTGGGGCGCAATTTCTCCGCCCCAACGGATAGATCGCGCCCCAAACCCAGAGAGGGGGGTGGATGCTGCGGCCCGGGGCACGGTCAAGACTCCAGGGCGTCGAGGGCGAGGTTGAGCTGGACGACGTTCATGCGGGGGCTCGCCGAGGTAGCCGACGCACGGCGGGGAGGCCCAGCGAGTACGGCAGCACGGAGCGGAAGCGCTGCAGGGCGAGGTGGATGACATCGAGCACAGGTCCTCCCGGGAGGTGCGTTGAGGTGCGGATTCGATGCAACTCGGGCATGGATGCCGCAACCTCCGTCCTCACGGAATCCGAACGCCGTCCGGGCCGACGCTCACGGCACCCTGACGTGCACGTCGGGCGCGGCGCACACGGCGATGTTGACGTGACACCAGCATGATGTCACTCTGACGTCATGCAGATCATCACGCACGTCGAGGAGCTTCAGCGTCAGCTCGCCGCGGCAGCGGCCCCCGAATCGGCCGAGGTGGCCGCCCGGCTCGCGGCGGCGCTCGAACCCGCGGCGCGGCTCGCGATCCTCGA
>DATEOM010000278.1:0-9766 GCA_035274105.1 Microbacterium sp. | reverse complement strand
TCGACGGCGAGCCGGCCGTCGGCGATGAGCTCGCCGAACGCCTTCAGCCGGTGCCGGATGCCCTTGGTGTAATCGAGGCGATCGACGCCCAGGAGGATCTTCTTCGGATTGCCGAGGCTCTCGCGGATCTCGGCAGCACGTGCTCGGATGTCGGGCCGCTGCGCGAGCTCGATGTACGAGTCGGCGTCGATCGAGATCGGGAACGCCTTCGCCAGCGCACGCCGCCGGGTTCCGTCGGGGTTCGGCACCGTGATGCCGGACGCCTTCGTCTCGTAGCGCAGCTGCCGGCGCACGGCGCGCGCGAAGTTCCCGGCATCCGCCACCCGCTGGAAGCCGATCACGTCGGCACCGAGGAGCCCTTCGAGCACCTGGCGTCGCCATGGGAGCTGCGAGTACAGGCCGTATGCCGGGAATGGAATGTGGTGGAAGTAGCCGATCACCAGGTCGGGACGCAGGTCGCGGAGCATCCGGGGGACGAGCTGCAGCTGGTAGTCCTGCACCCACACCGTGCCGCCCTGGGCGGCGACCCCCGCGGCGGCCGCGGCGAAGCGGCGGTTCACCTTGACGTACGCGTCCCACCACAGCCGCCGGTAGCGGGGCGCCGCGATCACGTCGTGGTAGAGCGGCCAGAATGTGTCGTTCGACATGCCCTCGTAGTAGAGCTCGACCTCTTCGGCGCTCAAGGTCACCGGGACGAGGTGCGTGCCCTCGAACTCGAAGGGTTCGACCTCGATGTCGGGCTGGCCGGGCCAGCCCACCCACGCGCCGTCGGCGCGTCGCATCACCGGCTCGAGGGCCGTCACGAGCCCGCCGGGCGAGCGACGCCATCCCGGCCCGTCCGCACCGTCCACCACCCGGTCGACGGGCAGGCGGTTGGCGACGACGACGAGTTCGGCGGCGGGGTCGGTGGGCTCTGTCACGCGGTCTCCTGACGGTTTCGTGGACTCGGCACGCTCAGGCTAACAGCGCGGCCGATCCCGCCGAGTCCCCTTGACGCACCGGAAGACGCCATGTCAAGAGGCGCGGCGTCGGTGTGCGCCGCGCTAACGTGGCCCCATGCGCAAGTACCTCTTCGGCACCGGCCTGCTCACCGCGATCACCGGCGGGCTGACGCTGCTGAGGGGTCTCCGCGAGAACGAGCCGCTCACGTGGCGCCAGGTTCTCGCATGGATCAGCTGGGGTATCTCGGTCGCCCTGGTCGTGGGCGCCATCGTCGACCTGCGCCGCGCAGCCGCAGGCAAGGAGATCGCGAAGGACTCTCCTATCCACGGGAACGAGCGCGCGCTCCGCAAGGAACGACTCAAGCGGCAGCTCGACGAGTGATCGCCGTCCGGCACCCTTCGAGGCGGCACGACGCGCCGCATTCCCGCTGAGGAAGCGGCGCGCCGTGACGCCTCTGCTGACGGTCAGCGAGTGAGGATGAGCGCGTCTCCCTGACCGCCGCCGCCGCAGAGGGCGACCGCCGCCGTACCGCTTCCGCGGCGGACCAGCTCGTGCACCGCGTGCACGACGAGGCGGTTGCCGGATGCCCCGATCGGGTGCCCGATCGCGATGCCGCCGCCGTGCGGGTTGACGACGTCGTCCGAGAGGCCGAGTTCGGCCTGCGAGCGCACGACCACGGCGCCGAACGCCTCGTTGATCTCCACGATGTCGAGGTCGCTGACGGCGATGCCCTGCTTGGCCAGCGCCTTCTCGATCGCGCGCGCCGGCTGCGAGTGCAGCGAGTTGTCGGGGCCGGCGACCTGACCGGACGCGCCGACGACCGCGAGCACGTCCCAGCCGTTCTCGTCGGCGTGCGAGCGCGTGGTCAGCACGACCGCCGAGGCGCCGTCCGAGATCTGCGACGAGTTGCCCGCCGTGATCGATCCGCCCTGGGCGAACGCGGCGCGCAGGCCGGCGAGCGTCTGGACGGTGGTCTCGGGCCGGACCCCCTCGTCCTTCGTCACGACGACCGGCTCGCCCTTGCGCTGCGGGATCTCCACCGGCACGATCTCGGCATCGAAGACACCCTCGGCCTGCGCTGTCGCCGCACGCTGGTGCGACCTGGCGGCCACAGCATCCTGAGCCTCCCTCGTCACCTCGAAGCGCTCGTTGTGGCGCTCGGTCGACGCGCCCATGCTCTCGTGGTCGTAGGCGTCGGTGAGTCCGTCGTGAGCCATGTGGTCGAGGACCTCGATGGATCCGTACGCCCAGCCCTCGCGCGAGCCCACCATCAGGTGCGGGGACCGCGTCATGGACTCCATGCCCGCCGCGACCACGACGGTCGCATCGCCCACTGCGAGCATGCGGGCACCGTCGATGATCGCCGTGAGGCCCGAGAGACACACCTTGTTGACCGAACTGGAGTGAACGCCCCACGGAATGCCGGCACCCACCGCCGCCTGGCGCGCGGCGTTCTGTCCTGCACCGGCCGCGAGCACTTGCCCCACCAGCACCGCGTCCACGGCCTCTGCGGGGATGCCGCCCTTCTCGAGCGCGCCCTTGATCGCGGCGCTGCCCAGCTGCACCGCCGTGAGCGGAGCCAGCTGGCCCTTCAGCCGCCCCTGCGGAGTGCGCGCAGCGGCGACGATGACGACGTCGTCGTGGTTCATGCTTCGATTCTCTCTCCGACGGCGACCGTCAGCTCTGGTTCGGTGGCCGCGATGACCTCTTCCACGGTGACGCCGGGGGCGGTCTCGACCAGCACGAGTCCGGCATCCGTGACGTCGATCACCGCGAGGTCCGTGATGATCCGGTCGACGACGCCGCGCCCGGTGAGGGGCAGCGAGCACTCGTTCACGATCTTGGCCGAGCCGTCCTTCGCGACGTGCTCCATGAGCACGATGACCTTCGCGGCGCCGTGCACGAGGTCCATCGCGCCGCCGGGGCCCTTCACCATCTTCCCGGGGATCATCCAGTTCGCGAGGTCGCCCGTCGCCGACACCTGCATCGCGCCGAGGATCGCGGCATCGATCTTGCCGCCGCGGATCATGCCGAAGCTCGTCGCCGAGTCGAAGAACGCGGCGCCCGGCAGCGTCGTCACCGTCTCCTTGCCGGCGTTGATGAGGTCGGGGTCGACGTGCTCCTCCGTCGGGTAGGGCCCGACGCCGAGGATCCCGTTCTCGGACTGCAGCACGACGGTGACGCCCTCGGGGACGAAGTTCGGCACGAGGGTCGGCAGGCCGATGCCGAGGTTGACGTAGGCGCCGTCGGCGAGCTCCTCGGCGGCGCGGGCGGCCATCTCGTTGCGGGTGAGCGGCATGTCAGGCTCCTTCCGGCATCTCGCGCGCGGCGGTCTGTGCGACCGAGACCGTGCGCCGTTCGATGCGCTTCTCGATGTCGGATCCGACCTCCACGATGCGGTGCACGTAGATGCCGGGGAGATGGATGCTGTCGGCCTCGAGTTCGCCCGGTTCCACGAGCTCTTCGACCTGGGCGATGCAGACACGCCCGGCCATCGCCGCGAGCGGGTTGAAGTTGCGGGCCGCCTTGTTGAACACGAGGTTTCCGTGACGGTCGCCCTTGAGCGCGTGCACGAGCGCGAAGTCGGTGACGATCGCCTCTTCGAGGACGTACTCGCGCGCCGTGCCCGACACGTCGAAGCTGCGCACGTCCTTCACCGGCGATGCGACCGCGATGCTGCCGTCGGCGGCATAACGGCGCGGCAGCCCGCCCTCGGCGACCTGCGTTCCCACGCCCGTCTGCGTGTAGAAGGCGGCGATGCCGGAGCCGCCGGCGCGGAGCTTCTCGGCCAGTGTTCCCTGCGGAGTGAGCTCGAGCTCGAGCTCGCCCGACAGGAACTGCCGCTCGAACTCCTTGTTCTCGCCGACGTAGGAGGACGTCATCTTGCGGATGCGCTTGGCGTTCAGCAGGATGCCGAGCCCCCAGTCGTCGACACCGCAGTTGTTGCTGACGATGCTGAGGTCGCCCGTGCCCTGCGAAAGCAGCGCCTCGATGAGCGCGATGGGGTTGCCGGAGAGCCCGAACCCTCCCACGGCCAGAGATGCTCCGTCGGGGATGTCGGCGACGGCCTCGGCCGCCGATCCCCAGGTCTTGTCGATCATTCTGCTCCTTTGCAAGCCGGTCGCTCGGTGTCCATCCTGCGACGCCGCGAACGGCCGCACCACCGCACGCTTGCCATGTGGCCATCCAGCGCCGTAGCGTCCATATTGTGGACGGTCTTGCGAAGCGCAGCATACCCGGAGCCCAGTCGATCGCCCGCGCGGCCCAGTTGCTGCGCCTGGTGACGGCAGGCGGGAACGAGGGCATGCCGGTGGCCGACCTCGCCCGCCGGGCCGACCTGACCCGCCCCACGACGCACCGCCTCCTCACCGCGCTGCGCCACGAGGGCCTCGTCGATCAGGACGAACGCAGCGGACGATGGATGCCGGGACCCGAGCTGTACCTGATGGGCACGGTCGCAGCATCCCGGTACGACATCACGGGCGTGGCGCGCGACATCGTGCGGTCTCTGGCCGTCCGCACCGAAGAGAGCGCGTTCCTCTCGGTGCGTCGCGGCGACGAGACGGTGTGCCTGCTGCGCGAGGAGGGCAGCTTCCCGATCCGGTCGTTCGTGCTGTCGGAGGGTGTGCGGTTCCCGCTCGGCGTCGCCTCCGCGGGCCTCGCCATCCTGTCCTTCCTGCCGCCCCACGATGTGGACGCCTACTTCGAACGTCACCCCGGCCTTTCGGATGAATGGGGTGCGTCGCACAGCGAGCCGCGCCTGCGCACCCGCCTGCGCGACACGCAGGAGCGCGGCTATGCGGTCAACCCCGGACTCATCGTCGAGGGCTCGTACGGCATCGGCGCCGCCGTCTTCACCCGCGAGGGCCACCCGCAGTGGGCGCTGAGCCTCACCGGCGTCGAGTTCCGCTTCGGCCCCGACCGCCTCCCCGAGCTCGGCCGCACCCTGCTCGCCCACGCCCACCAGCTCACCACCCGCATCGCCGCCTCCCGCTGACGCTCCCCGCGCCGGCACCTCGTGGCCCTCCCGTCGTTCATCTGTCACGAAGTGCTGCGCGAGGCGACACATCGTGACAGGTGAGCATCTGGACACGGGCCCTCCCGTCGTTCATCTGTCACGAAGTGCTGCGCGAGGCGACAGATCGTGACAGGTGAGCG
Source organism: Microbacterium sp. (assembly GCA_035274105.1). Classification (GTDB taxonomy): domain Bacteria; phylum Actinomycetota; class Actinomycetes; order Actinomycetales; family Microbacteriaceae; genus Microbacterium. Next base: position 4,666 of record DATEOM010000278.1, on the reverse strand, counting down.
TCAGGGGGTGGGGACCGCCGCGAGCTCCTCGCGGATGGCGGCCGCGACCACCTCGGCGCCGGACGGCGACATCACGATCGTGTAGTGGTTGAAGCCGTCGATCCTCTCGTGCGCCACGCCGGGGTAGTCCGCGAGCAGCCGCTCGAGGTGTTCCGGCGCATACAGCCCCGGCGGCTCGTTCCGCAGACCGCGGGGCACGGTGATGAGGCGGGTCGGATGCTGCAGCCCGGCCAGCGCCTCCGGCAGAGCCGTGCCCGTGTTCATGTCGACGGTGTCATCCGCGGTCGTCGCGTAGCTCGTCGCGGGGCGGAACGCGCCGGCACCGTCGTCGACGAGATCGTAGGCGAGATAGCGCTCGAGTTCCGGTGTCCAGGCTTCGTCGAATGCCGGATGCTGCCGCCAGAAGTCGAGGTACTCCCCCGTGCCCGCGAACCTCATCGACAGGCGCGCGGCCGTGGGGCCGAGGATGCCGGCGACGAGCTCGTCGGTGCTGAGCCCCGCCGGGACGTCGAGCGGCAGCCCGCCGTCCACGAGCAGCAGCCGCGAGACGCGCTCGGGGTGCCGGTGCGCGAACACGATGGACACGAAGCCGCCCATCGAGTGCCCGACGACCACTGTGCGGTCGATGCCGAGCGCGTCCAGCACCGCCGCGAGGTCGGCCGCGTGCGCGGCCATCCCCGCACCGCCCGACATGCCGTTGCTGCGCCCACGCCCCCGCAGGTCGGGCGCGACCACGCGCACACCTGGCAGACGGTCGACGACGAACGGCCACGCCAGGTGCGACGCCGTGACGCCGTGCACCAGCAGCACGGTCGGCCCATCCGGCGCGGCATCCAGCGGCTCCCACACGCCCGCCCGCAGCAGTCCGCCGTCGGCGGCGACGTCGATCGTCCGGTACTCGTGGTTCACCGCGCCGTCCATCCGCCGTCCATCGTGTACGAGGCGCCCGTGACCATGCCGGCCTTGTCCGACACGAGCCATCCCGCGAGGGACGCGACTTCGTCGGCCTCGACCAGCCGCTTCACGGCGCTCTCGGTGAGCATGATCTTCTCGACCACCTCGTTCTCGGGGATCCCGTGCACGCTGGCCTGATCGGCGATCTGCTTCTCGACCAGTGGCGTGCGCACGTAGGCGGGGTTGATGCAGTTGCTGGTCACGCCGTGCGCGGCACCCTCGAGCGCCGTCACCTTCGAGAGCCCTTCGAGCCCGTGCTTGGCGGAGACGTACGCCGACTTGAACGCGCTCGCCCGCAGGCCGTGGGCGCTGGAGATGTTGACGACACGCCCCCAGCCCCGCTCGTACATCGCCGGCAGCGCTGCGCGGATGAGGAGGAAGGGCGACTCGAGCATGAGCCGCACGATGAGCCGGAACGCGTCCGGATCGAACTCCGTGATCGGGGCGACCCGCTGGATGCCGGCGTTGTTGACCAGGATGTCGACGTCGAGCGTCAGGTCGTCGAGCGCGGCGGTGTCAGCGAGGTCGACGGCCCAGGACTCTCCGCCGACGGCGGTGGCAGCATCCGTCGCGGCCCCCGCATTCAGGTCCGCGATGATGACGTGGGCACCGCGCGCCGCGAACTCGTGCGCGCAGGCGAGGCCGATGCCGCTCGCGCCACCCGTCACCAGCGCGCGCTTTCCCGCGAGGTCCTTCTCCACCGTCACTCCGTCTCTCCCGCTCGCGGCGCGAGCGCGTTGTCGATGAGCCGGGTCATGCCGGCGAACACCGCCGGGTCGAGCTGTGCCGGCGGCTTGCCGTCGCCGTCGCGCTCCCACAGGAGGAAGCGCATGCCGATCAGCTCGCCCATTCCCATGAGGGCCCAGGCCGTCGTCTCGGGGTCGAGGGCGCGGTCGACGTCGCCCGTCGCCTGCGCGGCACGCAGCCCCGCCTCGTAGCCTTCGACGATGCGCGTGTAGTGCAGGCGCAGCACCTCCGGCGAGACGAACTCGGCTTCGCGCACGACGCGGTACAGCGCCGGGTGCTCCGCCGTGAACCGGAAGAACCCGGCGAACCCCGCACGCTCGGCTTCGAGACGACCGGATGCCCCCTCCATCGCCTCTGACATCGAATGGCGCACGCGGCGGTTGAGGTCGAGCACCAGCGCCTCGAAGATCGCCTGCTTGCTGTCGAAGTAGAGGTAGAACGTGCCGAGCCCGATGCCGGCGCGCTCGGTGATCTTGACGATGGATGCCTCGTGGTAGCCCTGTTCGGCGAACACGAGTTCCGCCGCCTCCAGCAGGCGTCGGCGGGTCGCCTCGCCGCGCTTGGTGAGGGGCCGTCCCGTCGCGGACGAGACCAGCTCCTCTTCCCCGTCGACGAGTTCGTCGGACATGCTCATCGGGATTCCCCCTTCGTACGCTCGTGCACCACTGCGTGCGCACGCTCCCCCGGACGATCTTCCTGCGCGCGGCGCGGTTCGACCAGCAACCTCGCCTGGTCGCGCAAGCGCGATCGCGCCAGCTTCTCGATCGTCGACCGCGGCAGCGCGTCGACGAACTCCACGTGGACCGGGACCTTGAAGGCCGCGAGGTTGCGCCGCGCGTGCGCGAGGATCTCGTCGGCCGAGACCGCGGCTCCGTCGACGGGAACGATGAACGCGACCCCGCGCTCGCCCCACACCGCATCCGGCACGCCGACGACGGCGGCCGAATCGACCAGCGGGTGCAGGCAGAGGGCGTACTCGACCTCGGCAGGAGCGACGTTCTCGCCGCCCGAGATGAAGATGTCCTTGAGGCGATCGACGATCCGGTACACGCCGGACGCGTCCCGCGAGACGAGGTCGCCGGTGCGCAGCCAGTCGCCGATCATGGCACTGTCGGTCGCGTCTTCGTCGCCGAGGTAGCCGGCGAAGACGCTGGGGCCCCGCACCCACAGCTCACCGGTGGCCTCGCCCTCCAGCGCGAGCCCCGACGCCGGGTCGGCGATCCGCACCGAGACGTGCGGGTAGGGCCGGCCGACGGCACCTGGCGCCGCGGCCGCTTCCGCGACCGGCAGGTGCAGGACGTTGGGCGCCGCCTCGGTGAGCCCGTACCCCTGCGTCAGCGGAATGCCCCGCGCCGTCCACGCCTCCTGCAGCGACACCGGCATGGTCGCGCCCCCGACCAGGGCGAGGCGCAGGGACGAGGCATCCGTCGTCCGCCACTCGCGGTCTCCCGCGAGCAGCGCGTACTGCGTCGGCACGCCCATCATCGCCGTGACGCGCCTGTCGGCGATCAGCTGAAGCACCCGCGCCGGCTGGAACGACCGCTCGAGCACGACTGTCGCGCCGATCCACCACGCGAGGAGCGGCTGGCAGTTCCACGCGGCGACGTGGAACTGCGGGAGCATGGCGAGCACGACGTCGTCCTGGGTGAGCGGCAGCGCCTGTGCGAGCGCGAGGTTGTTCCAGAAGCAGTTCGCGTGCGTCAGCACGACGCCCTTCGGTGCCGCCTCGCTGCCCGACGTGAAGATCACGAGCAGGGGGTCGTCGTCGCGCACCGGGCGGCGCGCAACGGGGTCCGCGGCGCGGGGAACGGATGCCTCGACACCGGTGGTTCCGAGGCCGGCGACCGGCGGCATCCCGTCGGCGATGCGCAGCGCCTCCCCGGCGAGCGCCGCATGCTCGTCCTCGATCAGCACCAGCGCCGGAGCGGACCGGGTGAGCACGTCGGCCAGCTCGCGCGGCGTGAGCCGCCACGACAGGGGCACGAAGGCGATACCGGCGATCGCGCACCCGAAGAACGCCACGACGTGGTCGGTGGAGTTCCCCGACACCGTGGCGATGCGATCGCCCGGACCATAGCCCGCCCGCCGCAGCGCGTCGGCGAGCTCGGTTGCGCGGGCCGCCAGGGTCGCGTAGTCGGTCGTCACCCCGCGGTCGTCGACCGCGATATGCTCGGGCGAGCGCGTCGCGCGGTCGACGATCCACCGGCCGATCGTGTGCGGCCCGTCGTCGATGTCGGGGTCGGCGGTCCAGGTCATGCGCGCACCTCAGCGGGCGCATCGGCCGTCTCGGGTGCCTGCTCGGCGTCGTCGAGCCGGCGAAGCGATCCGCGCACCTTCTCGCCGCGGCGGCGCCGCACGGCGGAGTCGATCGTGCCCGCGATACCGCCCGGAAGGAACATCACCACGACGATGAACAGCACCCCGAGGAGGAAGAGCGGCTCCGAGAGCGGGATCCGCAGGACGTCGGGGAGCCCGGCGATGGCCTCGGAACCCGCGAGCACGGTGAGCCGCTGGTCGAGCAGCGTGTAGAGCACACCGCCCACGATGGCACCCCAGCGGAAGCCGACACCACCGAGCACCACCATGACCAGCACGGTGATCGTGAGGTCGGCCGAGACGGATCGCGGGACCGTCCCCGACTGCAGCAGCATGTAGGCGACACCGGAGAGGCTCGCGAGCCCCGCGGCGATGACGAACACGATGAGCCGCACGCGGTACGGCGACAGGCCGAGCACGCGCACGCGCTGCTCGTTCTCGCGTGTCGCGCGGGCGAGGTGCCCCAGGCGCGACGTGTCGACCCACAGCACCACGAGGTAGACGGTCACGAGCACGGCGAGCGTGAACCAGTACAGGTTGCGCGTGTTCACGACGCCGATCAGGAAGTCGGGCACCTGCGAGGTGTCGAGACTCAGCCCTTCCTCGCCGCCGGTGACCTGCGAGTTGCGCCGCACCAGCACCGACCCCG